>JBLHVV010000132.1:0-7034 GCA_047628755.1 Crocinitomicaceae bacterium
AATTCGTAACCAGACGCTTCAATTTTATCACCCGCTACCATTCTAACGTTGTGCTCTTGGGTGTAATTAGACACTATGCAAATACCCAGCGCAGTTACCGCTACACCTATATGCGCTAGCACCATACCAAAGTAACTAAGTGGTAGCTTTTTAACCCCAGCTAGCAAACCGCTCTTACCGTTTGATTTGTTGTATATATCCAGCAAGGTAGAACTGATAACCCAACTGGTAATTGCAACCCCCACTATAATTTGCCAAGTGTAAGCAACTCCATAAATCAATGGGAATGTAAACGACAACAGCACACTGAATAATGCTGCTGGCCATAATTGTTTGGCTAACCAGCCTGCTTCTGTTTTTTTCCAACGGCTGGTCATACCTAGACTAATAAATAATAATAGTGCCGACATTAATGGAACAAAAAACATGTTGAAAAATGGTGCACCAACACTAATCTTCTGATCGAAGAAAAAGTCTGCAATGAGCGGATATAATGTCCCCAGTAATACCGTGGCACAGGTGACCACCAACAAAACATTATTTAACAGCAGTAAGCTTTCTTTTGAAATTAATGAAAACTTAACTCTGCCTACCACTGAAGGTGCTTTAATGGCATAAATCAGCAACGAGCCGCCAATTGAGATAATCAACAGCACTAAAATAAACATGCCCCGACCTGGATCACTTGCAAACGAGTGAACACTATTTAACACACCAGAGCGGACTAAAAATGTACCGAGTAAACTTAATGAAAATGCAAAAATAGCTAATAATACTGTCCAACTTTTAAACGCCCCGCGCTTTTCGGTTACCGCAAGTGAGTGAATAAGAGCTGTACCCACTAGCCAAGGCATAAACGATGCGTTTTCTACAGGATCCCAAAACCACCAGCCACCCCAACCAAGTTCGTAATATGCCCACCAGCTTCCTAACGCTATACCCATAGTTAAGAATGCCCAAGCAATGGTTGTCCACGGACGTGACCAACGTGCCCATGCCGCATCTAAACGTCCACTTAATAAAGCCGCTATGGCAAATGAAAACGCAACAGAAAAGCCCACATAACCCATATACAACATAGGTGGATGAATAATGAGTCCAATATCTTGCAATAAAGGATTTAAATCGCGTCCATCTAACGGGACGTTTGGTAATACGCGTTCGAATGGGTTTGAAGTAAATAAGGTAAATAATAAAAACCCAAGAGTGATCATACCCATTATGGCCAGTGCACGGGCTAAAACATCCAGTGGTAAGTTCTTAGAAAAAATACTCACTGCCAGTGTCCAACCAGCCAGCATTAATATCCAAAGTACTAACGAACCTTCATGACTGCCCCACACGGCCGAAATTTTAAATTGAACAGGCAATAAACTATTAGAGTTATTGGCAATATATGCCACAGAAAAATCGTCTAAAACAAAACTAGTAGCCAGCGCTAAAAACGAAATAAATACAAAGGTAAATTGCGCCCAAACCAAAGGACGACTCATTAGCATCCACTGAACTCGCCCTGTTGCCGTGCCCATTAAGGGAACGACTGAAAGCAGAACAGAAAATACTAACGCAATTATTAAAGCAAAATGACCTAACTCAGGTATCATCAAGTGTCTCCGAAAAAAAAATACATATGTGCATGTTATTTATCAAAATCTGTTGTAATAAAAATTAATAACTGGAGGCCTTTGCTTCTACCTCAGCCTTACCTTTGTTATGTGCTTTTTCTAGCGCTGCCGCTACTTCTGGTGGCATATAATTTTCATCGTGCTTGGCCAATACTTCGCTGGCAACAAATTGTCCTTGCTCGTTAATTTGGCCCAGTGCAACAATGCCTTGACCTTCACGAAATAAATCTGGAAGAATACCGGTGTACCGAATAGTCACCTCTGCTTTAGTATCTGTTACATCAAACATGACGGTTAAATCGTCTTTAGCACGTTTTACGCTGCCTTCTACCACCATGCCGCCTGCGCGAATCGTGCGGTTGATAGGGGCTTCTCCATCGGATATCTGTTGTGGCGTATAGAATAGATTAATATTCTCTTTCAAAGCCACAAGCATTAAGCCAACAGCTAAGGCCACACCGCCTACCATGAATAAAATAATCAACAATTTTTGCTTACGTTGTGGATGCATTACTTCTGCTCTCTTCGCATTTGACGCTCTAGATCTTTAATTACTTTGTGTCTCGTGATCATCGGCGAGATAAAATTTGCAGCGACTATTGCTGAAAAAAAGCCGTAACACAACCACACATAAATTCCGTGATTACCCATTTGGATAAAACTGCTAAAACTGTCAAAGAACATTATTCACCTGCCCTATTATTAGTTTCTGGATCACCTACAATCGAGTCATTTGCAGTTACCTTGGATATAAGTAACTTTTTCACCCAATTAGTTCGATGCTCGCGCAATAATATTTCATTTCGAGTGCGGGCAAATACCCAAAAACCAAACCAACAATAAAAACCAATGATGGTCAGCGCCAAAGGAATAAACATTTCAGGAACCATTGTTGGTTTACTAGTGAGTGTGATAGTGGCTGGCTGGTGCAATGTATTCCACCATTCTACCGAATACTTAATAATGGGAATATTAATGCTGCCCACAATCGCTAATACTGCGGCGGCTTTATTAGCCATTTCTTCACTTTCTATGGCGTTATGAATAGCGATGACACCAAAATACAAGAACATTAAAATAAGCATAGATGTTAAGCGTGCATCCCATACCCAGTAGGTACCCCAAGTTGGCTTACCCCAAATAGCTCCCGTTACTAATGCAATTATGGCAACACTGGCACCAATGGGTGCAATGACTTTTGCCACTATAAAAGACATTTTCATTTTCCAAACCAGTCCAACCAATCCAGCTACAGCCATTATAATGTAGGCACTTTGACTTAACATAGCCGCAGGAACATGAATGTAAATGATTCTAAAACTGTTGCCTTGTAAGTAGTCTGCAGGTGCAAATGCCAAACCCCAAACAATGCCTAATACCATTAATACCGAACCGATTATAAGAAACCAAGGCATCCAACGGCCGCTGATCTCATAAAACCATTTAGGCGATCCTAGCTTATAATATAAACGCGATAAAGCTTGCCACATAGTTATAACAACCTATTCATATAAATACATTTTGTTAACGAGCCGTAGTGATTCTAAGTGCTGCCGCCGCCGCTATTGGAGCAAATACAACGGCTAAGGCTAAATATGCGCCTATAAACGCAAGGTGCCCACTGTAGCTATTGCCGTCTACTCCACTTTGCACTGCACTGGCCGCAAATATTAAAACTGGAATGTATAAAGGCAATATAAGCAAAGGCATTAACATGCCCCCTTTTTTCAAACCCACAGTTAAGCCTGCACCAATAGATCCCAATAAGCTTAAAACGGGCGTCCCCAGTAATAAGCTAATAACCAACGGCTGATAGCCCCCTTCAGGTAACCCTAGCATTAAGCCAAGTAATGGCGCCATTAGTGCTAATGGCAAACCAGCCACAAGCCAATGTACTGATACTTTTGCCAATACCAATAACATTAACGGCTGTGGGACCAGTAACATTTGTTCTAAGCTGCCGTCTTCGTAATCGGTTTTAAATAATAAATCTAAACTTAACAGGGTGGCTAAAAGCGCACCAACCCAGATAACACCAGGTGCTATTTGCCCTAAAAACTTAGGGTCTGGGCTCACTGCCAATGGAAACAAACTTGCTACCATTAAAAAAAACATTAGCGGATTTAGCAGTTCACCACGGTTACGAAAAGCAATTAACAAATCACGCTTGAATATAGACAAGGCATTCATTCAATGTGCCTTTCAGTTACTTGCCCTAACATCAATGTTGTTACAGGCGCGGCGATGTCGTGGTGAGTGGTTAAAATCACTAAGCCACCGTTGTCAGCATGCTGGGTAAGAGTACTTTCTAGCTCGGCCACGCCTTCTTTGTCTATTGCAGTGAAAGGTTCGTCTAAGATCCACACTGCTTTTTGCTCAATAAATAATCTGGCTAACGCTATTCTGCGTTGTTGCCCTGCAGACAACCCGCTGCTTAATAAGTCTTCAAAACCTAATAGGCCAACCTTTTTAAGGGCCCTGTATATATCTTGTTTGTTGGCCTTTGGGTTTAACGCCTTTAGGTTTTCTTCTGGGGTTAAATTGCCTTTTATACCGACCTCATGCCCCATAAACAACAGCTGCTGATTAAAGTCGTATCGAACTTTGTCTAATGATACGCCGTTCCATGACAATTGGCCTTCATAACCGGCACTCATACCCAGTAATATGCGTATTAAAGTGCTTTTGCCCGAACCATTAGGCCCAGCAATTCTGACTATTTGCCCAGCACTAAATTCAAAGCTAAGACCGTTAAACAGCACTCTGCCATCTCGTTCGCAATGCAGGTCGGTCCCACGTAAACAAATTGCTTGTTCACTAAGGGAATTGGCTGCTAAGTTATCTGAACTGGATAACAAAAATTGACGCTCCTAAACTTAAGTTTTTCTAGTTTTAACCTTGATTTTTGCAGCTATCGGCCGTTAAACAAGTAACTAAAAAATAACCTTGTTATATAGTTGAGCAGCATTATATACAAATATCATCGCTTTTTACGTTTCGAACGGAATTTATTGATCTAGCTATGAAATTATCTGACGGGCAGACTATTAATTCATCAATTCCTGCACAAAAAGAGGCCACAGCCCCCATAAGTTCAGAGAAAGTGGGCAAGACTGTTAATGCGGATACATTACAGCAGCTTTCTAATACATGGGGAAAGGTTACATCCAGCCAACCTTTAAGCCCCGAGCAGGTCCAGCGCGCAGTTAGCCAAGTAAACAATGGTTCCCGCCCTGCTTCAACTGACTCGGTACTGAGTGATCAGATTAAGCAGCTAGAAGGACAGTTGAAAGATGGCACCAAAACAATGGCCGACTTAAAGCTATTTTTGGTAAAGCTAGATACACAGCAAGGTTTGTTATCGCTGTTAAGCCAAAATAATCTGCCAAATGGCAATCAAGTTCTGATTAATCAAAACGCCCAAGGCGTGTGGCAATTACAAAGTCCCACGCAAGGCTTTTCATTGAACAATTTAACGTCTCAGTTTTCTGGCAACGCATTAACTCCACCACCCATTGATTTATCGTCTCTGGCGCAGGCGTTAAAATCAGCCACTTTGACAACAGATAGCAATATTTTAACTAAGCCTCCCCTAACCACCATTCAATCTGGTGCAGTTATTACTGCGCAGACAGCTCGTAGTGCCATATTAAATTCAGGTCAGTCACTAGAAAGCAGCCTATTAAAACTGGCTGAAGCCGCAGTTCAATTGATCAACAAATCAGGCGTTACGGCTAATTCTAATCTAAATGTAAATGACACCAGCAAGACGGCTAATGAGATAAAGATGGATAGCGTAAAATTAGATGGCCTAAAATTAGACGGCTTAAAATTAGAAAGCGTCTCCATGCCAGATTTTAAAGCTCGATTTAAGCAGGTTGAGCAGCAAGTTAGTCAATGGGTAAGACAACTGACTAATGAAATACCCTCGTTAAAATCGGTGGCTATTAACGAAACTCAGGTAGCCAATCTAGCCAATTCAACCACTCAAGCAGCCGTTTTAACCACTAGACCACAAGTTGAAAACGCCATAGAGAATATCAGTTCACTTGTCCAAACGAAGCCTGCTGCATCAACAACTTTAGCCTCTAGTGACAATAAAAGCTGGCTAATAAAAAACCAGCAGCAGTTGTTAACTGAATTTACTAAAAATCTAGCCGTTAACAATAGCTTTATTCCAAATTGGAGTTCTAGTGGACAGTTTAAAAATTCGGGTGAGTTGTCTGAATTATTTAATTTATTATTAACGCCAAAAATGAATCCGTCAGAAGGTGGTCACTCTATTTGGCCCAATAATTTAAGTGTTCAATCTCAATTACAGCAAACATTGCAAACATTAATAACCCATACACCTGAAGCTGAAAAAGACACAGCACAGTCGCTGTTATTACGACAAATTTTAAGCCTTAGCCAAGGTTTAATGAAAGTTCAGCACGATCAAATACATAATCGCTTAGGACAACAGTTAGATTTTTCATCCCCCGTACAAATGTCACTTCCCTATATTCATCAAAACCAAGTGCAATGGGCAGACATGGAGTTTAAGCAGTCGGAGTATGAAGATGAAAAAAAAGAAAAAACTACAGGTTGGCACTTAATCTTACGTTTTGCACAAGAGACTCCACAATCTTTTTCGGTAGAGACTCAACTAAAACAAAACAATTTATCTGTAGTATTATGGGCTGAAGAAAAAGAACAGCTGAAAAACTTGAATACTGATATCTCTCTATTAAAAGAAAAACTTAATCACGCTGGATTCAATATTGAATCGATCAGCAGTAAACATGGTTCTCCCGTTAGAATTCAAAAGCCAATTCAGCAATCGCTAGTGGATGTGCATACCTGATGAATTACAACGACTCTGACTATAATAGCGATAAAACGCAATATGCTAGCGATCGCGATGTAGACCAAGCATTGGCTCTTTTTTATGATGGAGGTAATGCTCCAGTTATCACTGGAAATCGCTATGGTAAAGCGGCCAATAAATTAGTAGAACTGGCCCTGGATGCGGGCATACCTATTTATGAAAATCCACAGCTTCTAGAACAACTTTCAGATTTGAGCATAGGTGATAATATTCCCCCCGAATTATATCGTTTAGTGGCAGAAATTTTAGCTTTTGCCTTTCATATACAAGGTAAAGCACCTGAGGGTTATGATACCAGAGGTTAAAGTCTCCAGTCCAAGATCGTAGAATCAAACGCATGGCTCACTGTCACTCTACTTTCTGTTAATTCTTCAATACTTGATTGAGAAAAAATAATAACTGGATTTCTATAAGTAGTTTATTAATCGAGCGGCTGTCAGTCACATTAAACTATAATACCATTTTCATATTTATGAGGAGTATTGAACAGGTGATAGTATTTGAAATGTTCATGGATACCCGCATGCGCGAGTAGGACG
>JBLHVV010000133.1:0-6817 GCA_047628755.1 Crocinitomicaceae bacterium
AAGCATAAAGCATTAGACCATACGTGCCTCAAAAGAAAGAAGCCTTTACACTAAAACTAAATTATCACGATGAATTAACTCAGGCTCGTCCATGTAACCTAAAATAGATGGTATGTCTTTACTGTCTTTCTTTAATATTTTTCTGGTTTCTACCGCACTGTAGTTAACAATGCCTTTGGCAATTAACTGGCCACGAGCATTCATGCAAGCGACTACCTCGCCACGGTTAAACTTACCAGTGGCTTTTATCACCCCCACTGGCAGCAAGCTGGTACCGTCTTTTCTTAATGCATTTACAGCGCCTTCATCTAAGGTAACTTTTCCTTTAGTACGTAAATGCCCCACAATCCATTGTTTGCGAGCAGTCATAGGCTCTTGGTCACTGGACAGCAAGGTACCAAGTGCCTCACCTTCAAATAATCGCGTTATAGCATTTTCAATACGGCCCCCTAAAATAACGGTAGACGCACCTGAACGCGCCGCTAAACGAGCAGCGCTAATTTTAGTTACCATACCTCCACGCCCAAGTGCTCCGCCATCACCCGCCATGGCTTTAATAGCGGGGTCCTCTGCTCTGGCTGATTCAATTAGGGTTGCTGTTGGGTCTTGACGTGGGTCGGCGGTATATAGGCCGTCTTGGTCGGTAAGAAGAACTAACACGTCAGCTTCTACTAAATTTGTTACCAATGCACCTAGGGTGTCGTTGTCGCCAAAACGTATTTCGTCGGTTGTGACCGTGTCGTTTTCATTTATGATGGGAACTGCATTTAGTTCGAGTAAAGTGCGAATGGCTGAGCGTGCATTTAAATAGCGAGTGCGGTTGCTTAAATCGGCATGGGTAAGTAATAATTGTGCGGTGAAGTAGTTATGACGCCAGAAGTTGCTTTCATAACTTTGTACTAAGCCCATTTGGCCGATGGCGGCAGCGGCTTGTAGTTCGTGGACAGAGGTGGGGCGATCTGTCCAACCCAATCTTGTTATGCCCTCGGCTACCGAACCTGAGGATACTAAAACAACGCCTATGCCCTTCTTCTTTAATTGGGCAATCTGGTCTACCCAGCCTGCAATACCTTTTTTATCTAAACCTGCGCCATCATTTGTCAATAAGGCGCTACCAATTTTAATAACTATACGTTTTGCATTTGTAATCGCTGAGCGAGTCATATATCTCTTTTTTAGCTTATGCTATTGAATATTAATATCTTGGTCACTAGGAATACTCGCCAGTAACAAAGATACATGATGGGTTCATTAAGCCGTCTGCTTAATAAACTTATTCGTCTGTGTAGATAAACTCTGGACCGTCGCCATTGGCACCGTCGGCTTTCACTGCTTTTTTGGCGGCTTTGCGTGCAGCACGATATTCTTCACGACCCACCTCAAGCTCTACCATACGTTCGCGAGCTTCAGATTCTACTGTGGCACGATGATCTAGCTCTTGCTGAGCAAGCTCAGGGTTTTCAGCCGCGGAAGCGGCACGATCTTCTAAAAAGCTCATTATATCGTAACAGATTTTTTCGGTGCCGTTTTTGGTAATGGCCGATATATTGTAAACAGGGCCTTTCCAGCTTAACGCGTCGGTTACTTCTTTACAGCGAGCTTCGCGCTCATCTTCTGGAATAAGGTCTAACTTGTTTAAGATTAACCAGCGTTCTCGGTTGATTAATTCTGGGCTAAATTTTTCTAATTCGTTAATAATTACTTTGGCATTGTCTGATGGAATAGAGCCATCATATGGACTCATGTCAACCACATGTAATAAAATACGAGTTCTAACTAGATGCTTTAAGAAACGAATACCTAGACCGGCACCTTCTGAAGCGCCTTCAATTAGCCCAGGAATATCGGCCAGTACAAAGCTTTTATGTTTAGCAACACTGACTACACCTAAGTTAGGCACCAGTGTGGTGAACGGATAGTCGGCAACCTTAGGAGTGGCGGCCGAGACTGCGCGAATAAAAGTAGACTTACCTGCATTGGGTAAACCTAATAGGCCCACATCTGCAATGACTTTCATTTCAAACTTTAGATTGCGGCTTTCGCCTTCAGACCCTTTTGTAGTTTGCCTTGGGGCACGGTTTACTGAGCTTTTAAAATGAATATTACCCAAACCACGGCGACCGCCTTCTGCCACCATTAATTCTTGCTTATGCTCGGTTAAGTCACCCAATACTTCCAAGGTGTCTTCGTCGATAACTGTGGTGCCTATCGGCACTTTTAAATAAGAATTTTCACCTTGGCGACCGCTCATTTCGCTGCCCATTCCGCCCTGGCCTGTTTCGGCTTTATAGCGGCGTACATAGCGAAAATCCACTAAGGTGTTTATAGCTTCATCGGCCACTAAAACAACATCGCCACCATGACCGCCATCACCGCCGTCAGGTCCACCCTTAGGTATATATTTTTCACGGCGAAAGCTCATACAACCATTGCCACCATTGCCGGCTTCAACGCTTATAACGGCTTCATCAACGAATTTCATATACTACCCCTGGGTTTTCCAATGCTTGGAGCTAGTTTACACCTTTAATGGGTAACTAACATTTACCAGCAACGTTATTAATACTCGTTACAATCTTGAGCATCATATGTAAAAAAAAAGCCCTGCTGGTAAACCAAGCAGAGCTTTTTTACGCGTACTAATCGTAATTAGGCAGCAGCAGGAATGATGCTAACTTGCTTACGGAAGATACGACCTTTTTGTTCAAACTTAACGTAACCATCCGACTTAGCGAATAATGTGTGGTCACGACCACAACCTACGTTAACGCCTGCGTGAACTTTAGTTCCACGTTGACGAAGAATGATTGACCCAGCCGTTACAAATTGACCACCGAAGGCTTTTACACCAAGGCGTTTTGCATTTGAGTCGCGACCGTTACGAGTACTACCACCAGCTTTTTTGTGAGCCATTAGGTCTTCTCCATATCTAAATTAATGAGCCTTTGAATATTATACTCAATCAATTTTTTGTTAATCTTATGTTAAATAGCCACAAGTGGCTTTTTGCTCACAAAGTGAGCTCCTACATCGGTTTGCTTAATTAAGCGCTGATGCTAGTAATCTTTAGCTCTGTAAACCACTGACGGTGGCCCATCTGCTTCATCGAGTGCTTCCGGCGACGGAACTTGATGATTTTAACTTTTTTGTGACGACCGTGAGCAACAATCTCAGCTGTTACATTGGCGCCCTCAACAATAGGCTGACCGATTTTAACGTCGTCGCCGTTGCCTACTAGTAAAACTTTTTCAAGTTGGATTGATTCGCCAGTAGCTGTTTCAATTTTTTCAACTTTAAGGGTTTGACCCTCTTCTACACGGTATTGCTTACCGCCAGTTACTATAACTGCGTACATACTTTCTCCAAAGAGCTTAATTACGGGCCTGCGATTGAACAGATACAGGGCCTATGCTTGCCTATTTGGTTAGCTACTTAATCTCTCTTAACTTAAATTAACCTTAGATCAATTCAAACTAGAGTGCCTACTTCTATGAACCTTGCTTTAAGGCTCTATGGTAGGGAGCATGCCGAGTACAAATTACTACATTTGTACAACAAGTCGGGCGCATATTATATAGCAATAACTGGCTAGACGCAAAGGCTTAAACCAGCACAGCCCTTGGTGCCACCCCGAAACAACCATATTTTCTAATTTGTGCCTTGCGCTTGCTGGTGTGCGTCTTTAGGATACCAACATCTGAGAAAAAGTAGCCAAACATGTTAGTAAAAGACATATACACAGTTGTCGAAAAAGATTTTGACCGAGTAAACCAATTGATCGTTGAGCAGCTAAACAGCGATGTTCCAATGGTGGAAAAAATTGGTCAGCACATTATCGAAAGTGGTGGCAAACGTATGCGCCCATTATTAGTGCTTCTTGCCTCTAAAGCACTGATAAATAAAGATATTCCAGTTTCAGAAAAAAACAATAAACACCCATTACTAGCTTGCATTATAGAGTTCTTGCACACCGCGACTTTGCTGCATGATGACGTTGTTGATACCTCTGACATGCGCCGTGGCAAAGCGACAGCCAATGCCAAATTCGGCAATGCTCCAAGCGTTCTAGTAGGAGACTTTTTATATAGCCGTGCATTCCAGATGATGGTGAGCCTAGGCTCGCTAAAAGTAATGGAAATTTTATCTAACGCCACCTGTGTAATCGCAGAAGGGGAAGTTATGCAGCTTATGAACGTTAAAAACCCCGATTTAACTGAAGAAAAGTATATGGATGTGATTCAGGGTAAAACTGCGATGCTGTTTGAAGCCAGCTCACACTCTGGTGCCGTGTTAGCCAATGCCACTAAAGAACATCAATTGGCTCTTAAAAATTACGGTCACCACCTTGGCATGGCTTTTCAGCTAGTAGACGACGTATTAGATTACGTGGGCAATGCAGAAGCGCTGGGTAAAAACGTAGGCGACGACCTGGCAGAAGGAAAAACTACCTTGCCACTCATTCATGCCATGAAAAATGGCACTAAAGAGGAGTCTGCTCTAATTCGCCAAGCTATTCGCAAAGGCGGTACTGAGAATCTAGCTCAAATAGTCGCTATTGTTCAAGAATGCGGGGCTATAGACTATACCAACAACAAAGCTAAAGAACATGTAAAACTGGCTCAGCAAGCGATTAACTGCCTGACAGAAAGCTCGGCTAAAGAAGCGCTATTTGCACTGGCTGAAATGGCTGTAGCGCGAAGCCACTAATAACAGCGGGTTTTCGGATTACTTGCGGATGCGGGTATCCGCCTACAACCCCAGATAATCTAAAGCGGATACCAGATAGTGAGTGCCTAACTTCTGCTAAAACGGCCATTCCCTCCATTATTCGCGAACCATGCCCGTGCAAAATGAACTTTAATGCTTCATTATTAGTCTCAACACAAATCTTGAAAAATACTAAGTGATGCAATGACCATGCGCCCAGCTTTAAACCTATCGTTAGCTTTATCTTTTTTTGCGGTCTTAATTTTCAGCCAAACCAGCTTTGGCAGCTTATTTGGAAAGGCAACTGCCTTGCCGGCCGACCAGGCCATTCAATTTAACACCACCGTAACCGCAGACGCATTACTGGTGAACTTTGACCTAGCCAACAACATTTATCTTTACGAAGATAAAATCAAACTCACTTTTCCAGACAAGTCCAGATACACTAATTTTGACTTTTTAGAAACCGCACAAACCATTGAAGACCCAAGCTTTGGCAAAGTTGATGTTTATTTTGAATCCGCCACATTAAAAATAGATCGTTTAGGTCTGCCTGCTGAAACTCGACTATTAACACTAAAATATCAAGGCTGCGACGAAGCCATAGGCCTATGCTACCCACCACAAAAAGTTCAAATTGACATTATACCTGCGCTTGCAGCAAATATTGGTTCCACAACAGATGATGACGTTTCTTCAAATTTAAATAATGCTTCTGGTATTAATAAGTTTTTACAAGATGCTGGCTTATGGTTTGTAATTGCAACCTTTTTGGTATTAGGCATTGGCTTAACGTTTACTCCTTGCGTATTACCTATGGTGCCTATTTTATCTAGTGTAATCGCAGGGCAAAAAAACCTTAATGCTCGGTCAGGCTTTATTATGTCGGTTACTTATGTACTAGGTATGGCCATTACCTTTGCCATTGCTGGAACTGTTGTGGGCTTGTTAGGCGCTAGGTTTAATTTACAAATTTATATGCAGCAACCCTGGGTTTTAGGTTTATTCGCCGGTCTGTTTGTATTGCTAGCGTTGTCTATGTTTGGCCTATACGAATTAAAGCTGCCAAGATTTATTCAAGACCCTTTAGATCGTTTAAGTCAAAAGCAAAAAGGTGGAAGCCTAATTAGCGTATTTTTAATGGGCGCCTTAAGTGCTGTAGTAGTTAGCCCTTGCGTAACAGCACCACTTGCAGGTGCGCTGGTTTACATAAGCACAACTGGCGACGCCTTATTAGGCGCTGCTGCATTATTTGCACTGGGATTGGGTATGGGCATACCGTTAATCGCTATTGGCACCACAGGGGCGTCAATAATGCCTAAAGCTGGAGTATGGATGGACCAAGTGAAAGTATTCTTTGGCGTGCTATTGATCGCAGTTGCGGTTTGGATTTTAGGACGCGTGTTGCCAGAAACAATTTACTTATTTGCATGGACCGTTTTATTAGTGGTATATGCCGTGGTGCTAGGGGCATTTGAAGCGGCTACAACCGTTAAGCAACGAATTGTAAAAGGCTTAGCATTGCTAATGTTCAGCTTGGCATTTGTTTTATTGCTAAATGCTACCTCACTGTATTTGGGTAATTCGGCACCTCTTAGTATAAACAGTGCGTCAGTTAGCCCTCTTGATTCAAGCCTAAAATCCACATCAAATATGCCACAGATTAAAGATCAGTTTTTTACCACTATCACGACAGAAGATAATTTTGAAGCGGCGCTAAAAAGTGCTAAAGATAATGAGCAATTGGTATTTGTTGATGTGTATGCCGACTGGTGTATCGAATGCAAAATTATGAGCAAGACTTTATTCGCAGACAATGAAGTAAGGAATGCATTGGACCCATTTGTTAGGATTAAATTAGATATAACTGCATTTGATGAGTTCCATAAATCCTACCTTGAAAGTCAAAAAGTATTTGGTCCACCAAGCCTAATTTTTTATGGGTTAGACGGAAATAGTATTTCTGACGCGATTATTCTTGGTGAAATAAGCAAGCCTGACTTTTTGAATCACTTGGAACAATTTGATCCTTAGAGAGATATAGACATACGTATTGGTTTTGGCTGACGGTTTATGGTTACCCGCATTCGCGAGTATGACGGATGGCTTT
>JBLHVV010000134.1:0-6796 GCA_047628755.1 Crocinitomicaceae bacterium
TCAATAATGTTGCTATAATAATCCCCCACTGTGACAAGGAGACTATAAACCACGTGACTTCAGAAAAGAATATAACCGGTAGTATCCGCACTCGTAACAGTCTTCAGATATTAGAAGCGGCCCAAGCTGAATTCGTATTACACGGATTTAAAGGCACCAGCATGCAGTCTATAGCCGATCGCGCTGAACTTCCTAAGGCCAATATCCACTATTACTTTAAAAACAAAGCCAACCTGTACCAAGCAGTTCTCGAAGAAATTATGTTTGCATGGAACGTAGTTCTAGAAGACATGAATCAAGAAAGTGACCCAGCTGAGGTTTTAAGCAAGTTCATTCATACCAAAATGCAGTTGTCTTACACCAATCCAAATGGTTCTAAAATATTTGCCATGGAGATCATTCAAGGGGCACCTCATTTGATTGAGCATATTAGAACAGATATGCGTGACTGGTTTAAAGAGAAAGCATTGGTAATACAAAGCTGGATTGACCAGGGTAAAATGCGCAACGTAAACCCTATGCATTTAATTTTTATGATCTGGTCTACTACACAACATTATGCCGATTTTAATACTCAGGTTTTAGAAGTGATGAATCGTAGAGAATATGACGATGAAGAGATTGCGAGCATTACTGAATTCCTAACTAGTATGATTTTGAAAGGTTTAGATATTCAGCCTACTTGATTGACCACGCTGGTATATTTTCTTTATCTTCTTTCGTTCACAAGGTTAATTCATAAAAATAAGTGATAAAAAAGGGTGCATAAGCACCCTTTAAAACACGTTTTATTTAGCAATTATTTTTCTTCGGCAACCATTGAAGCCGCTTCAGACTCACCCATTTCTTTAGGTAAGCACAAGTTTAAAATAAGTGCTGACAAGCCACTTGTGGTGATTGCGCTGCCAAAAATATTTTGAATGGTCTTTGGCATCTCTTTTAATGCGTCTGGCACCATGGCCACACCTAGCCCAAGACCAAACGATACAGCCATAATTAACATTGTACGCCTATCAAGGTCCAAAGTGGCTAGAATGCGTATTCCGGCTGCTGCAACCGTACCAAACATAACTAAAGTAGCGCCACCCAGTACTGGTTTGGGCAGTTGCATAAGTATTCCCCCTATAACAGGGAATAAACCTAACACCACTAAAATACCGGCTGCCCAAAACGCCACATACCGACTGGCCATACCCGTTAATTGAATTACACCATTATTCTGACTGAAGGTCGTATTGGGAAAAGTATTAAACGCAGCTGCGATCAAAGAATTGATGCCGTCGCCTAACACACCGCCTCTAATGCGAGACTGATAAACAGGGCCCGAAATAGGCTGCTTAGAAACCATACTTGTAGCGGTTAAATCACCAGCACTTTCGATTACTGTGATTAAGTAAATTAAAGCAACCGGGAAAAATGCTGCAAAGTCAAAACTAAAGCCATATTTAAATGGGATTGGGATCGCTAAATAATCCATTGTCGCAAGCTTAGAGAAGTCTACTTTTCCCATAAAGTAAGCGGCAATAAAACCAACTAGTAAACCAAAGAATATTGCGCCACTGCGTAACAATACTATCTTGCTTTGATTTAATATAATGATAGTAAGCAAAACACCTAAGCCTAAACCCAAGTTTTCGAAACTACCAAAGTCGGGCGCGTTATATCCACCCGCTAAATCCGTCATACCCACTTTAATTAAGTACAAACCAATGGTTGTAATAACAATACCTGTTACCAAAGGTGTCACGAATGCTTTTAATTTGTGTAAAAACTGGGATAAGAATATTTCAATAAAAGCACCAAAAAAACACACACCGAATATAAGTGCAAGTATCTCATCAGGGCCGCCGCCATTGCTTTTAGCAATAAAACCAGCTGCTAATATGGCACTTAAAAATGCAAAACTGGTGCCTTGGATTGCCACTAAACCAGAGCCTACAGGGCCAAATCGACGCGCCTGAATAAAAGTACCCACGCCAGACACAATCAATGCCATAGAGATAAGATAGGGAATTTCAGAGCCTAAGCCCAATACACCACCGATGATTAAAGTTGGTGTAATAATACCCACAAAACTGGCTAACACATGCTGTAAGCCTGCGAAAAAAGATGGGATTTTACCAGGTCGGTCGTCGAGCCCGTAGATCAGTTCATTTTTAGATTGCATTGGCGTTTCCTTATTTAATTTTATTTATAAAACACTCCCTGCAATTTTCTAACCAAGTAGTCAGGATATGTTCGTATTTATTATAATATATGGCTATCACTGGTCAGGAATGAGTTAAAGGCAATTGCCATTAAAAACCGAGGCACTGGTTAGTGGCATTCTTACCTAGTAATGCATTTTACTGGTTCATTTTTATTTGCAAGTGACGACCGATAATCTAAATGCTAATATTGCATGATTATCTTGGTAGATTAACACGCAAGTCACTGCCATGTTTACTTTACCCTTAGGCACATAAAACCGACAGACTTTATTCTTCTGGTTATGTCCCTAAATCTATGAGTGCATGCTATGACTGCCAGTAAACCAAAAACTACTTGGATTAAATCCCCGCTATCTGCTTATACCGCAAATGATATGCATGCTGAAAATGGCATTGTTATTCAAAATGATATAATTATTGAGCTTGTAGCAAAAGGACAAAGGCCGACTAGTAAAGTTGACTCTACCTTTGATGCCAGCGAACATGTTTTAATACCTGGGCTAATTAATACCCATCATCATTTTTACCAGACGCTTACACGGGCTTGTCCTCCGGCATTAAATAAAAAATTATTTCCATGGCTACAAACTTTGTACCCTATTTGGGCTGACCTGCAACCTGACTGGCATGCTTTAGCCACTGAATTGGCCATGGTTGAACTTTTAATGAGCGGCTGTACAACTGTCAGCGACCACCACTATTTATTTCCTCAAGTGCTTGATCAAGCCATAGATCAACAAGTAATGGTTGCACGTAAACTGGGTATGCGAGCAACATTAACTCGTGGCAGCATGAGCTTAGGGCAAGATCAAGGAGGCCTTCCACCCATGTCTGTTGTGCAAACTGAAACGCAGATTCTTGACGATAGTGAGCGTTTAATTAATAAATACCACAAGCAAGACAGTTTAATTGAAATAGCGCTAGCCCCCTGCTCACCCTTCTCTGTCACACAAGAGCTAATGGTTGAGACAGCCAAACTTGCCAAAAAACACGATGTAAACCTTCATACTCACCTAGCAGAAACAGAAGACGAAAACAGTTTTTGTTTAAAGATGTTTGGTCAACGCCCTGTGGATTATTTAGAAAGTGTGGGCTGGATGCATGACAAAACTTGGCTGGCCCACGGCATTCACTTTAATGACGACGAAATTAAACGTTTAGGTGCCGCAAAGGTTGGAGTATGTCACTGCCCTTCTTCAAATATGGTTTTAGCTTCAGGTATTGCACGCGTTAATGAATTAAAAGCCGCTGGTGTTCGCGTTGGCTTAGGTGTAGATGGCAGCGCCAGTAACGATCACAGCAATTTAATGCAAGAGGTCCGTCAAGCCATGTTGATTCAAAGACTAAGGTACGAAGCCGATGAGTTCTCACACCTTGATGCCTTTCAGTTAGCGACTAAAGGCGGTGCACAGGTTTTAAATCGAGATAATATTGGAGAGCTGGCTGTTGGCAAGCAAGCTGACTTAGCATTGTTCAAACTTGATGAAGCGCGCTTCAGTGGTAGCCATGACCCACTGGCTGCATTAGTCTTATGTGGAGCATCTCAAGCGGATGCCGTTATGATAGCAGGCCACTGGAAAGTACAAAACAAAACATGGCTAGGTGGAGATGTTTCTCAACTTATTAGTAAGCATACCCAAGCTGCGCAAGCCATGCTGAGAGCACACCTTGGTTAAAATCGCATATCGCTACTAAAGTTAATAGCAAGACAGAGAAATAGACTGACCAATTGGTCAGTTAGCTACTTTTTAGTTAGAATATAGTTAACTTTTTCGCCACTTTATTTTTGGATTATAAAAAATGACAGACCAGCCTTCGGACAACATAAACGGTGAGTATCCTCGAGATATGGTCGGTTATGGCCCTAACCCGGTCGAAGCCAATTGGCCGAACAAGGCAAAAATAGCCGTTCAGTTTGTTATTAACTACGAAGAGGGTGGAGAAAACTGCATTCTTCATGGTGACAAAGCATCTGAAGCCTTTTTGTCTGAGATTGTCGGTGCGCCAGCATTAGAGGGCGTTCGTAATATGAACATGGAATCTATTTACGAATATGGCAGTCGCGCTGGCTTCTGGCGACTGCACAGAATGTTTACCCAGCGTAGTCTTCCAGTAACAGTATTTGGTGTGGCCACAGCTCTTGAACGAAACCAGCCTATTGTTGACTCAATGCTAAAAGCTGACTGGGACATTGCCAGTCACGGATTAAAATGGATTGACTATCAATATGTTCCCGAAGATATTGAACGGCAACATATTGAGCAAGCTATAGAGATTCACTCCAAGGTAACAGGCAAAAGACCTGTTGGCTGGTATACAGGTCGTATGAGTCCTAATACTAGAAAACTGGTCAACCAAGCCGGTGGGTTTTTATATGACGCTGACGCCTATGCCGACGACCTTCCTTACTGGGAAAAGGGCTACGACAATCACTTAATTGTCCCATACACCCTAGACGCAAATGATATGCGCTTTGCAACCAACCAAGGTTTTAATACTGGCGACCACTTCTATCAATACTTAAAAGACAGCTTTGATGTTTTACGTGAAGAAGGTGGTCGTATGATGAGCATTGGTTTGCACTGCCGACTAGTAGGCCGCCCTGGGCGTGCTGCTGCTCTTGCTAGGTTTTTAGATTACGTTACACAGTATGATGACGCTTGGGTTTGCAGGCGCAGTGATATCGCTCGCCATTGGCATAATAATCACCCAAATAGTTAACGTTTAGATTTAGATATTAAAAAGCCTAAATGATTAGACTAGTGTCTGATAATTTAGGCTTATGATATCCTGATAGTTACGAATCTAAATACACGTTTAATTAAATAAATAGTTAACTTCATGTAAGGTGCTATTTACACTTGGTACTGCTCTTCATGATTTTTTTCGTCAGTAACCAATACTTTGCTTAATATATACAGCATTTCTGAATTCATACTTCGTCCATTTAATCTGGCTCGTCGCTGTAGTTTTGACTTTAACGAATGATCTGGAAACCGTAACAGAAATGCATTAGAAGTTAGGCTTTCTTTTTTAACCGAATCCATTTAGTACCTCTTCATATAGATTTTATTTTAGTCAGCACTAACTCTACGCCACTAACTCTCAGAGAAAATTAAAGCTTGTCTAATATCACATTCTGTATTTAAAGAAAAAGATTAGCTTTAAACGGCTTTCATTTACACGGTAGACGCATAGCCTAATCAAAAGTATTTATTCGGAGGGTTTTTAAATAGAATCAAACCTAAGTATTAATTATTTAATTTAAATTAATAAAAAAATTAAAACTTAACAACATTTGCAAGGGCGTTTACCCTAGCCCATAAGCCTGGACTTTCATATCAACTAATAAAGTTTTTTCATCTGGTGTATTACTAAACATCGTACCTTGACAGCGCTTAGTTTCAACTTTACCTAACATTACACCCATTTGCTCTGGAGGCGCTGTCAATATTTGAACAGCTTTATCGGCCATACGTTTATCACGTAAACTCAAATAGCTTAGGTCATTACCATTTAGAATATTTGGAGCAGAGCTACAGGCACCCATGGCCAACAGTGTAATTATGATAATAGCTTGGGTAATATAAAGGGGCAGTTTGATAGTGGGATTCTTTTATTGTTTTTATTAACTTTAATAGCAAATTTTAACGCTGCATTTAAAAGTTAGATTATCAGACCTATACGCCTCAGAACAATCATTTAAGCACTGTAAAACCGACGATTTTGTCGTCAAAATCAGCCTTTTCGTGGTATACCTTAGCCACTTTAGCTAATACAGGCCCCTTTTCACACCAAGCAAGTAATTCCTCTAACTCGCTAGAGGACCCTTGAATCAATAACTCCACATTACCATCGTCAAGATTTCGTACCCAGCCAGCCAGGCCTAGTGATGCAGCCTTTTTAGCCGCAGAAACTCGAAAGTAAACACCCTGTACTTTTCCTTTTACCAAAACCTTTACGGCTTGCATATATTGAAGAACAGCCGAATCCAGCATCTTAAAATGGCCTTTTTTAATAAATAATTAACTTAAGCATAATGCTAACAAAAACAATCAGTCAACTAGCTAGCGCTAAAATGCATTATACAAGTTGAGATATGCATTGTTTCCTATTAACAAACCATATTGATAACGGTATAAATACCAGCCAATTACAAGCAAGTCCATGGTTTTATTTAGTCCTGCATAAGACAACTCTGATTAAACCAAATTAAGTCAACAAAGCTGAGACCCCTACCAGCCCTACCCTCTTTAGTTAATACAATAATATTAGTTAACATTCGTTATAAATAACAACACCAAAAATTAACATATCTCAACAAAACATCAATATTTAGGGTTTTATTACGCCAAATTTCAGCGTACACTTGTTTACTGAAATATCCACTAGAACAAAAACGGGACATTTATATGACTACCAATGCCTCATACAATTCAAATAGCAGTATCGGTAATGCTCTAAGCAAGAGCTGGGCTTGGTTAGCCAGCAGTATTGTTAATAAGCCGAGTTTTTCTGGCTATTTTGAACCCCTAGTTCAATGGGCTGTGCCGCAATGGCGAGCAGACCTTATACGCAGCAAAATA
>JBLHVV010000135.1:0-6756 GCA_047628755.1 Crocinitomicaceae bacterium
ATTAAACCAGTAGCACGCTCAATAGCGTCGGCTTGTAAACGGAAATCTACACCCCGCTCAAAACGATGACTAGAATCGGTATGCAAGCCATAGTTACGAGCCTTACCCGCAATAGCGATTGGGTCAAAGTAAGCCACTTCTAAAAATATATCGCTTGTTGTATCACTAACGCCAGAAAATTCGCCACCCATAACACCGGCAATGCACAGTGCTTGAGCTTGGTCGGCTATGACAAGCGTGTTGTCTTTTAATTTAATTTCTTGGCCGTCTAACAAGGTTATGACTTCGTCAGCTTTTGCCATACGGACGTCAATACCACCAGACAATTTAGTCAGATCGAATGCATGCATTGGTTGGCCAAGTTCTAATAAAACAAAGTTGGTCACATCGACAATGGCGTCAATTGAACGAATGCCGCTGCGACGTAGCTTTTCAACCATCCATAATGGCGTTGCAGCTTTAACATTAATGCCCTTAACCACACGACTTACATACTTGGGACAAGCGCCTACTGCACTTAACGTAACCGGAAAAGTGTCATCAATAGTGGCGACTACAGGAGTAATTTTTAACTGGGTAACGTCGATTTTATTTAGCGTGCCTACTTCACGAGCTAAACCTTTAACACTCAGACAGTCGGCGCGGTTAGGGGTTAAATCAACTTCTATAATAGTATCGTTTAGGTTTAGGTATTCGCGAACGTCCATGCCTAATGGCGCGTCATCTGCTAATTCCATTAATCCATCAGAGCTTTCGGCCATGCCCATTTCAGCTTCGGCGCATAACATACCAAAACTTTCCACACCGCGAAGTTTGGCTTTTTTAATTTTAAAGCCTTTGCCATCTTCGCTGGCTAAAACCGCACCTATTTTTGCGAATGGAACTTTTAAGCCTTCACGTACATTGGCAGCACCACATACAATTTGAAAAGACTCTGTACCGTCTGTTACTTGGCAAAGGCTCAGTTTGTCGGCATCTGGGTGTTGCTCGCGAGTCACTACTTGACCCACTACAATGCCACTAAAATCTGAAGCAACGGGATCAATGGCGTCAACTTCCAAACCAGCCATGGTTACTTGAGCTTCTAATTCTTCGGTCGTTAGGCTTGGGTTAACCCACTCTCTTAACCAACTTTCACTGAATTTCATGTTTTATTTCCTGAATTCTATATCTGGATGCCAAATGCCTATGGCCGATATTTATGGCTATCTAATTGCGCACTTGCAGACGATAATTTTAATAAAAATTAATTAAATTGTTTTAAAAACTTAACGTCGTTTTCAAAAAACATGCGTAAATCATTCACGCCGTAACGCAACATGGCTAGACGTTCTACACCTAAACCAAATGCAAAACCCATGTACTTCTCTGGGTCAACGCCACTGGCACTTAATACATTCTGGTGAACCATGCCGCAGCCACCTACTTCTAACCAACCTGTTTTGCTGGCTGACCATTTAATGTCGAACTCAGCTGAAGGCTCAGTAAAAGGGAAAAAAGAAGGGCGGAAACGAACATCTAAATCGTCATCTTCAAAGAACGCACGTAAAAATTGAATCACTGTCCCTTTTAAATCAGCAAAGCTAACACGCTCGTCTACTAACAAGCCTTCTACTTGGTGAAACATAGGTGTGTGAGTCACGTCAGAATCGCAACGGTATACGCGACCAGGACAAATAACACGAATGGGTGGCTCTTGTTTTTCCATAGTGCGTATTTGCACAGGCGATGTATGAGTACGCAGTAAGGTTTCAGCGTCAAAGTAAAACGTATCATGCATGGCACGGGCAGGATGGTGCGCAGGAATGTTTAAGGCTTCAAAATTATGGAAGTTGTCTTCTACTTCTGGACCAACGGCTACCGAGTAGCCGGCCTTAGTAAAAAAGTTCTCAATACGTTGTAAAGTACGAGTAACAGGATGCAAACCACCGGTTTTTTGACCACGACCGGGTAAGGTTACGTCGATACTCTCTGATGCTAATTTGTGTGCTAGGGCGGCCGCTTCTAATGCTGCTTTTTTCTCACGAATAACAATTTCAACTTGCTGCTTTGCTTCGTTGATTTTAGCACCGGCTTGCGGGCGGTCTTCCGCACTCAGCTTGCCTAGAGTTTTTAGCTGTGCGGTTAGCGCACCTTTTTTACCTAGATAATCAACACGCACTTGATCAAGGGCTTTTACATCGTCTGCCTGATCTACTTTTACCAGTGCTTCTGATACTAGGTTTTGTAGGTTTTCCAATTTCCTGCTCCAAAATTGACCGCTTTTAATGTTTATAACAGCGCGGTGGTTTTTTACTGCTATTTTTTTAAATTCTTGGCTTTGTTTTCAGCCATACAAATAAAAATAGGGAAAGCGCCAAGAAGGCCCTTTCCCTATTTATTACAAGACAACGATCATCTTGTTCACCTGATTTAAAACAAATTATAAAACTATAAGAAGTTTATTAAATAAGATGGATCTATCAGCTGGGCTTACAGTACTGATTTTGCTTTTTCTACTAGAGCAGCAAAAGCGCCTTTTTCATTAACGGCTAAATCAGCTAATACCTTGCGATCGATTTCGATGCTGGCATTTTTCAGACCGTTAATAAAACGGCTGTAAGACAAACCGTTGATACGTGCGCCAGCGTTGATACGAGCAATCCATAGAGCACGGAATTGACGTTTTCTTTGACGACGGTCACGGTAAGCATATTGACCTGCTTTAATAACCGCTTGCTTAGCTACACGGTAAACACGTGAACGTGCTCCGTAATAACCTTTAGCTAGCTTTAATACTTTTTTGTGACGCTTGCGCGCCGTAACACCACGTTTTACACGAGCCATTTTAAACTCCTCTTAACCAAATAAATTATTAAACGCCAGGTAACATACGTTTGATCAACGGAACATCAGATGCGTGTACTTGCAACTGTGAACGAAGATGACGCTTACGCTTAGTGCTCTTTTTGGTCAAGATGTGTGCACGGTGTGCTTGACGGTGTTTAAAGCCGTTTGCAGTCTTTTTGAAGCGCTTTGCAGCACCACTATGACTTTTAATTTTGTTAGACATGCTAATAAAATCTCATTCGCATTTGTTTATCTTACAGCAGTAGGTGATTACACATTTAAGCCCAAAAAACGAATTTCTTGGGCTTAGGTTGGCAATACTTAGTTGTGACCTAACTACTTACCTTGTTTTTTGATGGGTGCTAACACCATGGTTAGCTGACGACCTTCCATCTTAGGACGTAATTCAACGTTGGCAATTTCGGAGAGATCTTTTTCTACTCGTTGCAACAATTTCATCCCAAGCTCTTGGTGAGCCATTTCACGCCCGCGAAAACGCAGTGTGATTTTGGTTTTGTCCCCATGCTCAAGAAACTTAATCAGGTTGCGAAGTTTTACCTGATAGTCTCCATCTTCAGTCCCAGGACGGAATTTAATTTCCTTAACCTGAGTTTGAACTTGCTTCTTCTTAGCAGCGGCTTTTTGCTTTTTATCTTCATAAAGCTTTTGGCCGTAATCCATGATCTTACATACGATCGGATCACCGTCTGCTATTTGAACTAAATCTAGTTGTGCTTCTTGTGCAATCGCGAGCGATTCAGGCAGAGTTTTTACGCCTAATTGCTCTCCATCAGCACTAATTAGTCGGCATTCACGCGCCTTGATGTTCTCGTTGATCGATGGTTTGTCCGGACGAGCTCGGCTATTTCGGTTATCGCGTCTAATTGTTTTGTCTCCGTTAATTAAAAATTGTGGCCAATACTACTGACCACGGCTTGAAACATCATCGTTTAACAACGTGATAAATGCTTCAATACTCATTGTTCCAAGGTCTTCACCTGAACGAGTTCGCACAGCAAGCATTTCGGCTGCTACTTCTTTGTCCCCTGCTACCAATAAATAAGGGACCTTCTGTAAAGTGTGCTCACGGATTTTAAAGCCGATCTTCTCGTTTCTCAAGTCCGAATTCACTCGAATGCCTTCTTTTAGCAAAGTATTTTCGATTTTCTTGATATATTCGGCCTGATTGTCGGTAATGTTCAATAAAACCGCTTGCGTTGGTGCCAACCAAGTAGGAAATGCACCTGCATGTTCTTCAATCAAAATTCCGATAAAGCGCTCTAACGAACCCAAAATCGCTCGGTGAATCATAACTGGCGTCTGACGATCGCCATTTTTATCCACATATTGAGCACCTAATCGACCCGGCATTGAGAAGTCTAGCTGGATCGTTCCACACTGCCACTCTCGAGCTAAACAGTCAGTCAGTGCAAACTCAATTTTAGGGCCGTAAAAAGCCCCTTCTCCAGGCTGATAAGTGAACTCTAAATCACTTAATTTTAACGCATCCGCCAGCGCTTTTTCCGCACTGTCCCAAACTTCATCACTGCCAATGCGCTGCTCTGGACGAGTTGATAACTTAACGGCAACATTATTAAAACCAAATGTTTTGTAAGTATCTAGAATCATTGCAATACAAGCATTCACTTCATCTAGGATTTGATCTGGCATACAAAATATATGCGCATCATCTTGGGTAAATGAACGAACACGCATAAGGCCATGAAGCGCCCCAGACGGCTCGTTACGATGGCAGCACCCAAACTCAGCCAATCTTAATGGTAAATCTCTATAAGATTTCAAGCCCTGGTTAAAAATTTGAATGTGCCCTGGGCAGTTCATTGGCTTGATGGCATATTCGCGTTTTTCTGATTCGGTAGTAAACATTCCGTCTGCAAACTTGTCCCAATGACCAGAACGTTCCCATAAAGAACGATCCATAATCATGGGTGCTTTCACTTCTTGATAGCCATATTCTGACAATTTCTGGCGTACAAATCGCTCAAGCTCAGTATAAATAGTCCAACCTTTACCATGCCAAAACACCATACCTGGGGCTTCTTCCTGGAAGTGGAACAAACCCAAGCCTTTGCCTATTTTACGGTGATCGCGCTTTTCGGCTTCAACTAAACGGTTCAAATAGCCTTTTAGCTCGTCTTTACTTGCCCAAGCCGTACCGTAAACCCGTTGCAACATTTTGTTGTCTGAATTACCACGCCAGTAAGCTCCTGCTACCTTCATTAATTTGAAGTTCTGGCAGAATTTCATGCTAGGTACGTGAGGACCACGACACATATCGATGTATTCTTCGTGATGATACAAAGCTGGCGTACTGTCTTTTGGAATATTTTCATCAAGGATTTGAATTTTGTAATCTTCGCCGCGCTCTACAAATGTATCGCGCGCTAACTGCCAGCTGCCTACCTTTTTTTCTACTCGGTAGTTTTTCTTAACAAGCTGGGCCATGCGCTTTTCTAGCTGCTTTAACTCTTCATCGTTAATCGGAAAGTCGGCGTCAATGTCGTAATAAAAGCCATTATCAATGGTAGGGCCAATGGCCATTTTAACATCTGGCCATATTTGCTTGATAGCGTGGCCCATTAAATGCGCGCAAGAGTGACGTAAGATTTCTAAACCTTCAGCATCTTTTGCAGTAATAATTCTTAACGTGCTGTCCGTTTCAATTAGCTCGCAGGCGTCAACGAGTTCGCCATTCACTTCCCCTGCAATGGTGGCTTTGGCAAGACCAGGACTTATATCTGAAGCGATGTCTAAAATGGAAACAGTGGATTCAAACTCGCGTTTAGAACCATCGGGAAGTGTAATAACAGGCATGTAACTTTCCTATATCAGTGGTGAGGCTTACATAGCCACACATGGTTAGTGCTTGACCCACTCAATTAGAGTGTGGGCGAGATGCTTACTTCCCCTCCTTATGCAAACGCGAATGTACTTACCAAGTACAGCCATCTACATCGCCTAGGGAACACATCCAAGCATGGTGTGATCAAGAAATTAATCTTAGATCAAAAACACAAAAGGCACTGAATGATCCATTCAATGCCTAAAATACCGCCACATACTTTATACAAAAAGCTGTGGTAGTCACGACCAGATTCGAACTGGTGACCTCTACCATGTCAAGGTAGCGCTCTAACCAACTGAGCTACGCGACTAAAGAACGCGGAATTCTACTGAGTTTTCAGTGGTTTGCAAGAAAAGACAGCATTTTGTGAGCTTGATTTTTGTCACTTGAGCTGGTTATTATTTGTGATTAATCAATTGGCTGTTCAAAACTGTATATTTAATCCTAAACCGTTACCGATTGGCACCACCTTCCAATTCCAAACATCAGCAGTTTTAGACTGACCCAGCTGCTGGTAATCTAGCCAGTCTTGCTTTGCTTGAGAAGGTTGAGTAAATATATTAATTTCACTGGAGATAATACCACTCACCGCCGATGCCACTCCATCCTCTCGATTCCCTTGCTTAGCGACATATAATCCTGCCAATACATTAAAGGCCACAGCTATGCCGTGACGTTTGAAGCTGTGAATATTTTTGGCTCGTAAAGCCCGATCTTTTAATGCCTGCTCAGCTTGCTCAAGTCGATTTATTTTATAAAAACGGCTGTCTTTTTCGCACATATCACAGGGCATAGTGTTATAAACACGGCTACTGGGAATTGGATTTGAATGCACAGCGCCAAAGGCCACTAAAGACTTTATAGTGGAAACTCGAAACTGAACTTTGTCGTCATGTGTGTCAGCTGATGACCAACGGGCCACTTGTACAATGGCTGAAGCGCCATAAATCCCTTCCCAGCCACGCTGCCACAAAAAACCATTTGTATGCTGCTCGTTTAAGCGACTGGTTACAAATTGATAGCGAGAATCTAACTCTGCATCAGATAACTGGTTTAATTCA
>JBLHVV010000136.1:0-6740 GCA_047628755.1 Crocinitomicaceae bacterium
CCTTACCTTCAACTTGAAGACCATTTGGGCAATAATCGCGATACTTATGGATTGAGAGTTCTTTGTTTAAATAATTAACTAGCTGGTTAAGCTTCATATCACACACTCATTTGCGTACACTGCACCTGTTTATGAGCATATTACACGTGGTTTTTACCAATATTGCACGGTTTTATTTAGCCATAGACTTCACGACTATATTTTAAGGATTTCAACTAAAAATGGAAAAACCTGGTTTCTTTTCTTGGTCAATCTTAATGGGTCTGGTGACGGCAAGCCTAGTCTTGCACTTTATCCCCAAGCAACAAGTAGCTCAGACACCTGTAACCAGTTACGCCTCTGCAGTGAGCAAGGCAGCTCCTGCCGTGGTTAATATTTATACCAGTAAGACGGTTACCAGACCGGTTCATCCATTATTAAATTTACCGTTTTTTAAACGGTTTATCGAAGAACCTAATCAATCGGCAAATCGTACAGAAAACAGTTTAGGGTCAGGTGTTATCGTGAATCCGCAAGGGTTTATAGTAACCAATGACCATGTAATTAATGGTGCAGACGAAATTTTGGTGGCACTTCGCGATGGCCGCACAGCTAATGCTCGCGTCATCGGTACAGACAAAGACACAGATCTTGCACTGCTAAAGATTGATCTAGGCGAGGTTCCGTCTATCGCGTTTTCTAATAAGTCTCTTCAAATAGGCGATATAGCTTTAGCTATCGGCAACCCTTTTGAAGTAGGTCAAACAGTCACCCTAGGTATTATCTCGGCCACCGGACGAAATCAATTGGGCATAACCACTTACGAAGACTTTATTCAAACTGATGCAGCCATAAACCCAGGCAATTCTGGTGGAGCACTTGTTAATGCCTACGGCGAACTTGTGGGCATAAATACCGCTATTTACACTAAATCTGAAGGTAATCGGCAAGAAGGATTTACTGTTTCACAAGGTATCGGCTTTGCCATACCGTTAAACCATGTATTAAATATAGTGACTGACTTGGCAGAGCATGGGCAAGTGGTGCGTGGTTGGCTAGGGCTAGAAACCAAAGAGCTGTCATCTCAGTTGAAGCAAGCATTTTCGTTACCTGACAGCATTCAGGGGCAGGTTGTGGTTGGTGTGGTTAATAATGGCCCTGCGTTTAAAGCTGGGTTACAAGAAGGAGATATCGTCACTCATTTTAATGGTAAAGAAGCTACAGAAGGCACCAGAACTATGCAGCAAATTGCCGACTTAATGCCAGGGGCTAAAATAAACTTGGGGATTTATCGCAAAGGGCAATATGTAGAAGTAACAGCCATTTTAGGACGTAGACTTAATCAGCAATGATAGAATAACAAGTAAAGATTATAAGTTAAATATAATGATTAAGCCGTAAATAACCACATCCACGAGCGCATATTGCATTACAATATTTTATATTTTTAGCTAATACTTTTGATGACACCGATCGCTCATGAATAACGCTATTGGAATATTAAACACTCTGATAAAAAGTGATTTAAATAATTCAATAGATCTACGACCATTCAGGCTAGAATGGCCGGGTACCTGCTGAACCCATGGAATATTTCAGACTTAGAGCAAAAAATGCAGCAGTCATAACTATTGACGATAGCTGTCTAAATTTACTGCACAGACCCTGACGCAGCTATCTCAGAAAGTGCCGATATCAAACGATCATTCTGGCTGGTTGTTCCTACTGTAATTCTCAAGCAATTTTTTAGCAGAGGGTTTCCACCATCTAAACACTTAATTAAAATACCTTTCTGTTTTAATTCTTCAAACCAATTTCTTGCCATTCCATCTGGCGTGCGAACCAATACAAAGTTGGCTTCACTTGGATAAACAGTTAAGCCAGGTAATTTGGCTAAGTCTGAAGTAAGCACCACACGGTCTACTCTTAACTGCTCAGTTTGCACCATTAACATGTCGTAATGCTGCAACGCAAATAACGCACTGGCTTGAGTCAGCATATTTATATTATAAGGCAGACGGATTTTATCTAGCTCGTCCAACCATTCTGAACGGCCAATAATGAGACCCAAGCGTAAACCCGCTAAACCTACTTTAGATAAAGTACGCATAACCAAAACATGATCGTACTGATCTAATAGTTCTAAATGATCCACATCAGTAAACGCTGTATAGGCTTCATCTAGAACCACCAGACCTTCAGATGCTTCAATGATTTTTTTAATGGCGTCTTGATCCCATAAATTTCCAGTTGGATTATTAGGCTGGGCTAAAAATATTAGCTCTGGTTGAGACTCCTTAATAGCAGTTAGCATAGCTTGCTCATCTAGTTCGAAGTCAGCTGTTAAAGGAATACCGATGTAATTTAAGCCACAAAACGTAGCGATCATTTTATACATTACAAAACCCGGCTCAGGCGCCAGAATTGTCGCTCCAGGCTTGGCGATGGCCATCGCTAACAACTGAATAATTTCGTCGCTGCCATTACCCAACAAAACATCATATTTATCGCTTACGCCCATAGACTCTTTTAAACCGTCGCGCAATTGCTGCGCACCTGCATCAGGGTAACGATTTATTGGTAATTCTTTTAATAGATCAGTCCATGCTTCTTTGGCAACCGCCGGCCATGAATATGGGTTTTCCATCGCATCTAATTTCAGCATACCGCTGGCATCAGGCACGGGATAAGCTGATAACTCTAAAATTTCTTGACGAAACAATTTTTTAACACGAGACATAAGAAATCCTCTGTAAACAAAAACCCTAACACTTTGCAGCCTTAGGGTTTATAAAAATATTTCTAACCACGCCAGGGCGAGTTAATTAATCTTTAATTATTCTGTATTCTGCAGACCTAGCGTGTGCTGTTAAAGACTCTCCGCGGGCTAGAACCGAAGCTACTTTACCCATTTCACTAGCACCTTCAGCGCTGCACATAATTAATGAACTGCGCTTTTGAAAATCGTAAACACCCAGTGGGCTAGAAAAACGTGCGGTACCCGATGTGGGTAATACATGATTTGGTCCCGCACAGTAATCGCCTAACGCTTCTGCGGTATAGCGACCCATAAATATAGCCCCAGCATGACGAACTTGCTTGGCCATCTGCTCTGGATTTTCCACCGACAACTCTAAGTGTTCAGGGGCAATACGATTGGTGATGGCTAAAGCTTCTGCTTCGTCTTTGACTTTAATTAATGCACCGCGACCAGATAAAGAAGCATGAATGATTTCTTTGCGCTCCATGGTTGGCAATAGCTTATTAATGCTTTTTTCAACTTCATTTAAAAACGCTTGATCCCAAGAGATTAGAATAGATTGTGCATCTTCGTCATGTTCTGCCTGACTAAATAAATCCATAGCAATCCAGTCCGGATTGGTTTTGCCGTCGCAGACTACTAAAATTTCTGACGGCCCAGCAATCATGTCTATGCCTACTTCGCCAAAAACAAAACGCTTAGCTGTGGCCACATAAATATTTCCTGGACCAACAATTTTATCTACCTTGGGTATAGTTTGAGTACCGTATGCCAACGCTGCAATAGCTTGTGCACCACCAACAGTGAAGCAACGATTAACCCCTGCGGCTGCGGCTGCGGCCAATACTAGCTGGTTCACTTCGCCGTCGGGGGTTGGCACAACCATTATAATTTCTTTGACGCCTGCCACATGAGCTGGAATAGCGTTCATTAATACGCTAGACGGATAAGATGCTTTACCACCAGGAACATAAATGCCCACACGGTCCATTGCAGTAACTTGCTGACCCAGTACAGTGCCATCGGCTTCTTTATACTGCCAAGACTCTGCACGCTGACGATCATGATAACGACGCACACGTTCAGCTGCAGCTAATAATGCACTGCGCTGTTCTTCAGGAAGGTTGGCTAAGGCACTGGTTAATTGATCTTGCGATACTTCCAGTGCATCCATATTATCAACATCAAGACGGTCGAATCGATTACTGTATTCAACTACGGCTTCATCGCCACGGGACTTAACTTGATGCAAAATATCTAACACAGTTTGCTGAACTTGAGTATCTGAAACCGATTCCCAAGCAAGTAGGCTATCCAAGCTTTGGGTAAAATTTTCTTGTTGCGTATTTAAAGTACGTATTTTGAACGTCATATTTACCTCTGACATTTAAAAAATTTTAAACTTATAAGAACTTTAGAAGCTCTAAATAAGTTTAAAGAAATTAACTAATAGATTAACGACGACGGTCAACCGCCTGGGCAAGCTTGTCTAAAATTGGTTGGATTTGGCGATGCTTCATTTTCATTGCAGCTTTACCCACAACCAATCGAGAGCTAATAGGGGCTATTAAGTCTCGCTCTTCCAGACCATTAGCTTTAAGCGTATTACCAGTATCTACGATATCTACAATTAAATCCGCCAGCCCCATAATAGGCGCTAATTCCATGCCACCGTAAAGCTTAATAATGTCAGCTTGCTTACCTTGTTCGGCAAAATAACGCTTGGTTAAACCAACAAATTTGGACGCTACTTTAATTCGCCCTTCTGGCTCTACAGCACCTTTTAAAGCCGCTGTCATTAAGCGACAAGTGGCTATATTTAGATCCAGAGGTTCGTATAAACCTTTGCAGTTGGCTTCCATTAATACGTCTTTACCAGCAACGCCCATATCAGCCGCTCCGTATTCTACGTAGGTAGGAACGTCGGTTGCTCGAATCACAACCAACTTGATATGTTCATGATTGGTATCAAAGATTAGCTTACGACTCTTTTTAATATCTTCAGCTGGCACAATGCCTGCTTCTGCGAACAATGGTAATGTATCGTCTAAAATACGGCCTTTTGATAACGCGATGGTTAATGGCTGCTGGCTCATTTTATTTCCTTAAACACCACACAATTAATTGTACGGTTTAATTCAACTAGTTTGGTACGCGGCGAATTTTAGCGCCGATCTGTTGTAATTTTTCTTCAATGCATTCATAACCACGATCTATGTGGTAAATATTCTCAACAATTGTTTCTCCCTCGGCCATCATAGCAGCAATAACTAAGCTGGCAGATGCACGCAAGTCAGTTGCCATTACTGGCGCGCCTTTTAGTTTGTCGCCACCCTGGGTAATACAAGTATTGCCTTCAAGATGAACATTGGCACCCATGCGTGCAAGTTCTTGTACGTGCATGAAACGGTTTTCAAAAATAGTTTCGGTAACCGTTGCCACGCCTTCCGCTACTAAGTTCATGACTAAGAACTGTGCCTGCATATCAGTGGGAAAAGCAGGATAAGGGGCTGTTTTTAAACTGACCGCTTTTAGCTTTCGGCCTTCCATGTCAAGACTGATCCAGTCTTCGCCTGTTTCAATTTTAGCGCCAGCTTCTTTTAACTTATGCAATACAACTTCTAAAATGTCTGCACGAGTATCTTTAAGCTTTATTTTACCGCCAGTTGCAGCAGCAGCCACCAAAAAGGTGCCTGTTTCAATACGGTCCGGCATAACGTTGTAATGACAACCGTGAAGGCTTTTAACGCCTTCGATGCGAATAATGTCGGTACCATGGCCAGTGATTTTTGCGCCCATAGCAATTAAGCATTGGGCTAAATCAACTACCTCAGGTTCTTTGGCGGCATTTTCAAGCAGTGTCACACCATCCGCTAATACCGCAGCCATTAATAGGTTTTCGGTACCTGTTACAGTTACTGTATCCATAAAAATAGTGGCGCCCTTAAGACGGCCATCTACCGATGCTTTAACATAACCTTCCTCTACCACTATGGTTGCACCCATAGCTTCTAGACCAGACAAGTGAATATCTACGGGACGTGAACCAATGGCACAACCGCCTGGTAAAGCCACTTGAGCTTGACCGAATCGTGCGACCAAAGGTCCCAACACCAAGATAGAAGCACGCATAGTTTTAACTAGCTCGTATGGTGCTACCTGAGTCTTGATCGTGTTGGCGTTAACCTCGATTGAATACTCTTCACCCATGACTACTTCAACACCCATAGTGCCTAATAAGTTAATCATGGTGGTCACATCATGAAGATGTGGCAAATTACCAATGGTGATAGGAGTAGTGGCTAACAACGTAGCCGCAACAATCGGCAGAGCACTGTTTTTAGCACCCGAAATGCGCAGTTCCCCAGAAACAGGGCCGCCGCCTTGAATAATTAGTTTGTCTGATGAGGCCATGAAAGCTTACTTCTTTATTAAAATTACTGTTGAGCCCACTGGGCTGGAGTATACGTCTTAATCGTAACAGCATGCACACTGCCATCAGCGATTTTTTCGTTTAGTGCGCTGTATACTACTTGCTGGCGCTTTACGGCATTTAAGCCGTCAAATACATCACCAATAACCGTGATTTCATACTTATAGCCATCACCCCCTACCGTAACTTGGCAATGGTCCAGTTTTTCAGACAATAACGCTTGAACGTCTTCTGGGCTCATGACGACTCCATTAAGAATTTAAAAAGGGTGCAGATTATACCGTAATTGTAGCGAATAATGAAATGTCTAACTAACTCTCTTACTATCTTAAGCGACAACTGGGACACACCCTTGAAAAGAAAACTGAGCAACCGGCACAATGTTTAGCTAATGCTCACTGTGCTTAGGCTGAATGGCTTTTTAATACTGCCTTTGATCACGCTGACGAAGCTTGTTAGCCCGTAAAAAGCCTGTAGAATGCCCGCATATTTGTTTTTAAGGATTTTTTTATGTTGCTGGCCAGCTTTGCCATTATTGCAGGTTTGATTATTTTAGTATGGAGCGCC
>JBLHVV010000137.1:0-6729 GCA_047628755.1 Crocinitomicaceae bacterium
CCATAGTTATGAAGTGCCCATAATAAAACTGTCATATATCTAAAGTAAATTATTTTTCATGTGGCTTAATGTCTGGCTGTTTTCTAATATTTAACAAAGGCTACCATGATAAAACAGATTGTTTTTCTACTAATCACTTTCCTATTTATATTGATCTCAGGTTGCGCTGAAAAAAAAGACTTTTCAGGCTCAGGCACACCGGCCAGAATTGGTGTTCGGCCTTTGTTTTTAATCGACCAAATGGAACAGAGCCCACTGAAGGAAACTTTGCTGCAATGTAAAAAAAATAATTTCTATTCCACTGATTTTTCGATTGGCCATCGGGGTGCGCCCATGCAATTTCCGGAGCATACTAAAGAATCTTATCTTGCAGCAATCGCATCAGGTGCTGGGATTGTTGAATGTGATGTGACGTTTACATCAGATAAACAATTAGTCTGTCGTCATTCTCAATGTGACCTAGCCACTACCACCAATATCTTGACAATTCCTGAGCTGGCAGAGCAATGTTCACAACCTTTTTCTCCAGCCGATGCTAGTAATGGAAGACCAGCCAGTGCTGCCTGCTGCACCAGTGACATAACGCTTAAACAATTTAAAACCCTAACAGGGAAGATGGATGGGTTTAATCCTAAAGCCACAACCGCAGTCGAATATATGGCAGGCACACCCAATTGGCGTACTGATCTTTATTCGGGTAGTGGAACATTAATGACCCACGCAGAAAGTATTCAGCTGTTTAAAAAATGGGGTGTGAAAATGACTCCTGAGTTAAAAGCAGCCAACGTTACTATGCCCTATGACGGCTTTACTCAGCAAGATTATGCGCAAAAAATGTTGGACGAATATAAACAAGCCAACGTAGCCGCTTCTCAGGTTTTTCTTCAGTCATTTGATTTAGCAGATATTCAATACTGGATTAAACATGAACCAAATTTTGCAAACCAAGCCGTCTATTTAGATGGTCGCTACGAAGACCCATTATTTAATCCTCAAGATTCCAGTACTTGGAAACCTTCTATGGTTGAATTAAAATCACAGGGTATTGAAATCATTGCCCCACCTCTTTGGGTATTATTGTCTTTAAATATCAATAAAAAAATAGTGCCATCGGCATACGCCCTGGCCGCGAAAGATGCTCAGCTTAAAATAATTACTTGGTCGTTAGAACGATCTGGATTATTAACCAATGGGGGTGGCTGGTATTACCAAAGTATTCAAGAGGTCATCAACAATGAAGGTGACGTATTTAACGTGTTGGATGTTTTGGCTAAACAGGTGGGTGTTAAGGGTGTGTTTTCAGATTGGCCTGCTACAGTAACCTATTATGCAAATTGCATGGATGTTAATTGATTGGCATAAAGTCGCTAAGGTGACATGCCAGTGTCAATTGCTTCTGATAAATTTCTGCTATATTTATACTAAATGACCAAAATAATAATAAATGGCGCTGTTTCCTAGAGATTTTAGCTAGCCAAAAAAAGGTAAACTCTATGAATTTTATGAGCAAAGTGGGATATGGCATTGGCCAATTATCCGACGGTACCAAGCAAGCTGCTTTCAGTACATTTTTATTTTTTTACTACAATCAAGTGTTAGGTCTGTCAGGCAGTCTTGCCGGATTGGCGGCGTTATTAGCCTTGGTAGCGGATGCCATAACGGATCCTATGGTTGGCCATTTATCTGACCGTTTACGTTCTAAATGGGGCCGTAGGCATCCATATATGCTAGCAGGTGTGGTTCCATTTTTTATTGCTATGTATGCTTTGTTTAGCCCTCCAGGAGATTTAAGTCAGCTAGGACTGTTCTCTTGGATGCTAGGGACGGCCATTATATTACGTTTTGCCTTAACCCTTTTTTATGTGCCTCATTTGTCGTTAGGTGCAGAGCTGGTGGATGACTATCATGAAAAAACCTCGTTAATTGGCTACCGTGTATTTTTTACTTATGCAGGGATTGTATTAGTGAGTGTCATCGGTTTTGCTGTATTTTTTCCTCCAACAGAAGCCTATCCAAACGGTTTACTGAATGCAGAAAGCTATGCTGGGTTTGGGTTATTTTGCGCAGTGTTAGCTTCTCTCGCCATGTTGGTTTCTATATTTTCAACCCGTAAATCCATTCCTTACTTACGCACTCCAGAGATTATAGAGGGCAATAAAGTTCACCCTGTAATGGCTGTCTTTCAAGTACTAAGAACCTTAAAGCTTGAATCTTTCCGCAATATATTTTTTGTGATTTTGTTGTTTACGTCACTGGCTGGCTTATCTCAAACCCTATTAGTCTATACAGCCACTTATGTATTTAAGTTTAATGCTGAGCATTTGGCGGGCTTATCTCTTTCTATTGTATTGGGTTTGTTGTTTGCTTCGGTGATGGCACAAAAACTGTCTAAGCGTTTTGATAAACGTAAGTCCCTAGCTATCTGTGTGAGTCTAGGTTGCATCACTGCATTTACGCCGATAACCATGTACGTATTTGGAATTTTGCAATTAATGGATTTTAGCAGTAAATTTTTATTAATTTTTATTATGAACGGTATATCTCAAATTTTCTTTATTGCATATGTAATCTTGATTGATTCAATGTTGTCAGACGTGATTGACGAAAATGAATTTAATACTGGCAACCGTGAAGAAGGCTTGTTCTTTGCCGCCCGTTCATTTGCGACAAAAGCCAGTTTTGGTTTAGGGGCGTTAATGGCGGGTATAGTTTTGGATGTTATCGATCTTCCTAAAAGTGCATTGGCTGCAGATGTAGCGCCCGAAACAGTTAACCTTCTGGCTATTTTAGGCGGTCCAGGGTTGATGCTCTTTTTCCTTTCTACTATTTTAATATCTAGAAACTACCCACTTAATGAGGCTAGACATAAAGAAATATTAGCGGGTATAAAAATAAATAAAGACAATATTCGTATGTGAATTAATAAACCAACAATGGGTGCTCAAGGTCAGCTCGCATATTTTTTGATAGATCTAGATCTGGATTTTCTGGATACAGAGTATTAATGATTAATCTAGGTTCAGATACAAACGAAGTGGGCCCTAACGCGCCTACCATTTGACTTACACTGTAAAAGTTTTGCTGAACATGGTTAATGTCCATTTGTACTTTAAAGCTAGCTTGGGGTTCTAAATTAGCGGCACGTTGTTCCCAGTCATGGGGAACATCAGGTAGTTTTAATAGCTCATCGAACATGCCTTGATAATCTGGATCTTGGCTTAATAAAGACTCTTGTTTAATGGCCATTAAAATAAGCGCCAGAGTATTCTTTTTTACTTCAGACGGTGTGTGATTGTGCTTATGAGAAAACAAAAACTCATAATGATTATCAGCAGCATCCAGATCTTTTTTATCTACTGTTTTACTATGAAATGCTACCCAGCCTTTATTTACCATTATCAACTTCCCATAACGGTCCATTAATGCAGCTGGAAAAGGGTCCATGGCTTTTAATGTGAGAATCATGGCATTACGCAGCCAGCTGAATTTAGGATCATGAAAATCAACGGCTTTTGCGGCAGGCAGATACCCTGCGGCCAGCTGCAAATAGCACGAGTCTCTTTCACCCAGTTTTAACACCTCAGATAACTTATCAATCATTGCTCGGCTTGGGTGAGACTTTCCGTTTTCTAAACAGCTAATGTGACGGGTAGAAGAATCGGCACTTAAAGCCAGTGCTTCTTGACTGAGGCTATGGATATTACGCCAAAACTTTAATAACGGTCCAAAGCTAGAGGGCGTATCGCCAGAAGCTTCTTTCATGTGTGTCACCTTGTTATTTTTATAAAAATTAAATCAATTATAACGCTAAATTGAATGCATTGAGTATATCCCAGCTCCAATTTTGACCGGCTATCTTAGCAAGCTTTTAGTTAATAATCAGCTAGTAAGCTATACGGTAAATATTGTTATTTTTATCACACATAATAGTACCCTTATTTTAATTAAGGGTACTACTTGATTCAGGAAGACCTGTAGATTATGCCTAAGAAAGTCGGTTGACTAATTTTTACCAACTTAAGTTCACATGGTTGTATTTTGTTGACTAGAATTGTCATTGGTACTGATATTAATTTACCTCTAAATACGCCATTTTTTAGAGCCTTTAATTTTTTGTCACCAAAGTGACTTCTCCAATAAGGCAGAGTTGTTAAATTGTGGTATTCCAATTAAAGGGGGATTGCTATTTATAGCGGTAATCTTTTAATGGCATTTTCTGGGGTAAAGATTAACGATTGCTTTTAAATTGTTAGTCACGTGGAAAAAACAATAAAAATAAAAAGGCGGTTTTAATGACTACAAATATCAAACCTTTTGCCCTTGGGCGGAAAACGTATTTAGCAATGGCATTGCCCTTGTTAATGGCTGCTCAGGCTCATTCGATTCAATTTAAAACGGGTGAGTTTACCACCACTTTAGATACTCAACTTTCTATTGGATCAAGCTGGCGTGTAGAAAATGCTGACCAAACTAAAGTGGGCCCTGGTAATGTGGATTCTACAGACGATGATGGTAATCGTAACTACGCAAAAGGTGATGCTTTTTCACAAATTTTTAAAGGCAGCCATGATCTTCATATTAAATATGAAAATATGGGAGTGTTCTTGCGTGGTAAGTATTGGTATGACTCGGCCATTGAAAATAACAGTGTTGATTACGGCCATGGCCCAACCACAAGTGTAACCTCAGCAGCTGATCAAAATCTTGCCACAGGTACTTTAGGCAGTGCGCTAACGTATAACAATAATGAAAAACTTGATGACTCAGGTTTCGACGATTTATCAAAAGGTTCAGGGGTTACATTATTAGATGCGTTTATTTATGGCCAATTTGACATCGGTGAAATGCCAATAGATGTGCGCTTAGGCAAACAAGTAGTCAGCTGGGGTGAAAGTACTTTTATTATCGGTGGCATCAACGCGATTAACCCAGCTGATTTGTCTGCGTTCCGTCGTCCGGGTGCTGAGATTAAAGAAGGCCTATTACCTGTAGGTATGGCTTATGCCAACTTGGGTATAACCGATAACCTGAGTGCCGAAGCGTTTTATCAATACGAATATCAAAACACTATTTCAGATGCTTGTGGTACTTTCTTTTCAACATCTGACATAGCGGCTGAAGGCTGTAATTCATTATCTGTATCGGGCGGTATATTAAGCATATCTAGGGACCAGTCTTTCGCTGATGAGCCGGCAGATGGCAATCAGTTTGGCTTAGCCTTCCGTTATTACGCTGAGGATATTGAAACCGAATTTGGTTTTTACGCCATGAATATTCATAACCGCGTACCTATATATAATGTAGTGGTTGGACAAGATAATGACGCGGCCAGTTTTGGTGAGTTGGCTGGAGTAGTGGCGGCTGGTGTAAACGCTGCTCTTCCGTTAATTGAGGCTGGTACATTAGCATTTTTCCAAACTATTCCTGGCTTAGAAACTCTAACCGCAGCCAATTTACCTTTTTTCCCAGCCAATGTTCAATCTGACTATGCCGATGCAGTAGCGGGCGAAGTAGCCGCTCAAAATGCAGCGGGTATTGCGGCTGGATTGGGCGGTGTGATTCTAGCAGGGCGAGTTCAGGCCGCCAACTATGCGACGTCCTACCCAGAAGATAATCAATTGTTTGGATTAAGTTTCTCTACTAACATTGACGGAATAGCGGTTTCGGGTGAAGTGAGTCATAAAGTGGATTCGCCAGTACAAATCAATGGTCCATTGCTTACCAACGCTGTTCTTGCTCGCGGACTCGGCACAGACAATGCGGGGCAGATTGCTGCATATACTGAAATTTTTGGTAGTCCAGCCACAGGGGATCTTATTCAGGGTTACCGTGAATTCGATATTACACAAGTACAAGTTACATTGATCAGCACCATTAATAATATTGTCGGTGCCAGCCAAGTGGCCGTTGTTGGTGAAGTGGGTGGACAATTTATCCATGACTTTGACGATGTACTTCGTTACGGCCGTGCGTCTTTTTACGGTAATGCAACGTTTGATGATACTGAAGATCTTGACGGCTTTGCGACGGAATCTTCGTTTGGTTATCGTGCTCGCGTAAGCGCTACTTATAACAATGTATTTGCAGGTATAGATGTGACTCCTACTATTAGCTGGGCTCACGATGTGTCAGGTACTTCAGCTGGTCCCGGTGGTCCGTTTTTAGAAGGCAATCAAACTCTTGGCTTGTCAGTTAAGGCAAACTTCCTAGAGCGTTACAGTGCAAACCTTGCTTATACAGCCTATGAAGGCGGCGACTACTCTATAACCGGTGATCGTGACTATGTGTCTGCTAGCGTAGATGTTCAGTTCTAATTCGCAGTACCAATTATAAAAATAACAAATGCGCCAGAGTAATTGTCTGGCGCAGTAAAGGTGAATAAATAATGAAAAAACATATCCTAACAACTTCGGCTTTAGTTTTAGCCATGGCCAGTGCAGGAGCTTTTGCGAAAGTTTCTACACAAGAAGCCGCCAAGCTTGGCAAAGAATTAACCCCTGTAGGCGCGATTGCAGCAGGCAATAAAGCGGGTACTATTCCAGCTTACACTGGTGGACTAGCGGCTGATACTTCTGCCGACCCATTTAACAATGCCACTTCGAAAAAGTTCATTGCCGAAGCCCCATTGTTTACTATTACGGCTAAAAACCTAGACCAGTACAAAGCTAATTTAACTGATGGACAGATAGCGATGTTTAACAAGTACCCTGACACTTATGTGATGCCAGT
>JBLHVV010000138.1:0-6645 GCA_047628755.1 Crocinitomicaceae bacterium
TTCTATGGCCTAAAGTCTGCCTTACTTGCTGATTCAGGTTCTCCAATAAAAACTTTGATACACTTTTATTAATTTTTTCGTTTACCTGCAACATCTTATTTTTTTCAAAACCTAAGGTATTCATTTGTAGCAGAAGCTCATCACGCCAGACCAGCTTCTGCTGAATGCTCTCTTCACTTTCATGCTTAGTATTTTGAGATAGAGCTTGAAGTGCAATACTCAATTGAATATCAGTCAGATTTTTATAAAGTTCTAGTTGAGTTGAAATTCGCTTATCATATGCCTCTTGATTATCTATAAAGGTTTGATCTTGCTCTTGATGGAGGAAATAAATTTTATCCAAACTGAGTAAAGAAAAGTCAAAAATAACTAACAATGCAATGCATGCAGCAAAGATAGGACCTTTAATTTTTTCAATTTTGAGTAAAACCGCCAGCAACATCATCATGCCGATACTAAATAATAAAACGAAGAGTGTAATACCCATAGTGTGCCCCTAATTAATTGACAACACACTAACAATCACTTGCAGTATGATCAAGAAAAGCTGTGTTACCTTAATTAAGCAGCATTGTCCCCACCGCTAGGGAAATATATATCCTTTAAATGCTGACTATAAGCACTGCAAGCATCGGTAAACGTAAAGACCCCAGCAAGCTTATTTTGTCGAGTGACTAACGCACAATCCATATGATGTGTACTCATATAATCTAAAACCTCTATTAAAGAGGTTTGTAGATCAACCGTATAAACTTGGTCTGGGCACATGTCGGCCACACTAAGTTCATCAAAATCGGTATGACTGTGACCAGGTAATTTTATTCGTTCTAATTCACGTAAACTAATGACACTCAAAACTCCATGTTCTAGCTTTACTGGTAAATGACCCACCCTATGCTGCTTCATCATATCTTTTGCTGCAGCCATAGAAGCCTCTGCAGATATTGAAAATGGAAATGTGGACATGACATCCTTGACTTTTGGCATGCGCTTCATCAATATCTCCTTAAATTCCCATTTTACTAAGAGTATCCATAACATCTCGTAAAATAGCGGATAACTGGGGGTACTGACCTTCAAAAGCAACAGCTTGCTTTTCAATTTTAGTTTCTAAATCGGACTGAGACTGACCAGCTAACAGGGTTTGAATTTCACTTTCTAGCATTTTCAGTGCTTTTATATCGTGATCACTTAAATTATCGGCTTCTTTAAGTGCTGTTCTTAATTGTTCAAGCTTGGTTTTTAGTTGAGCATGCATATTCATTCCCCATATGTGATTTAGCTGACAAGTGGTCAGTTAACCTATACTTAATATAGTTCAATATTACAACGTTGACCCATCTCAAATCTTTCCGCTTATTAATTAATCTTAATTTTAGAGAAAATAAAACTAAATACCCATGGTAAGCTTTAACACGCCCTTAATAACAAAGCCTACTACTCCTAAACCTAAGGTAAAAAACAATACAGCCATTCCATATTTACCTGCATTGCTGCGTTTACCTAAATCGTAAATGATAAACATCATAAAACAAATTACTGCGGCTAAACCTATGTATAAGGCCGCTTCTTCAAATTGTTCAAAACTCATAGCATCCGCTCGTTAAATATTTAATGGCCGCATTATAACGGTTGATACTCCTGCTTAACCAGCTTCAAGTCATGACTACACTAAATAATAGTATTTAATTAATTGGTCTAACCCGGGCCAAATGGTAATTCAAATACCATCCACACGGTTAATAATATCCCCCAACCCAGCAATAAACTAAGCGAATATGGCAGCATAAGGGTCAATATTCGCCCCACACCCACATCAGGTTCATACTTTTGCGCATAAGCTAACACCAACGGAAAGTAAGGCATTAATGGAGTAATAATATTGGTACTACTGTCCGCCACCCTATACGCTCCTTGAACGGCTTCTGGCTGAATGCCTAATAGATACAAGGCTGGGACTAAAACTGGCGCCAATAAAGCCCACTTAGCTGATGCGCTGCCGATAAATAAATTTAATACAGCGGTAAAAAGCATCAGAGCTATCATGGCCACAGGGCCTGAAAGAGAAAGATCTTGTAATACAGACGCTAGATGAACAGCTAATACTGGACCTAACGCACTCCATTTAAACCAAGCAATAAATTGAGCCACTACAAACATAAGTGCTAGGTAAGGCGTAATATCCACGATACCTTGCTCAAAAGCCTTTACCCATTTATTCCAACCATTTAAACGACCATTGCTAATACCATAGACTGTGGCAAGGGCTCCAACACTTAATGCAATCATAGCAACCAAACTATTCATAAATGGTCCTTTCACCAGACTGTCATTTGGGCCCCGTAAAATAGCGTGATCTGGCACAGTTAATATCAACCACGCTAAAATAATTAATCCCAAGGTAATATAAAAAGCCTTACCAAATTCCGCCTTAATATGGCTATCTTCTGGTTTTGTCTGGACACTAGAAGCCTCTAAATAAGGCTCTATCCAGTAATAGTTTACGCTAACTGTAATACCCACAATCAGCACCACGCTGGCCAGCATAAAATAATAATTACCTAATATGGTGACCTCTTCATCAGCCACCAACTGAATTGCCTCAGTAGTAATCCCCGACAACATAGCATCTACCGGGCCCACCAACAGGTTCGCACTAAAGCCACCAGAGACGCAGGCAAAACCCAGTGCTAAACCGGCTAGTGGATGGCGGCCACTACTAAAGAATAACGCAGCGCATAACGGTAACAACACTACATAGCCAGAATCCACTGCGATACTAGACATGACACCTAAAAATGCGATCACTAGTGGTAACGCTGTAGATGGTGTATTACGCCCTAAATTTGAGATCAATGCTGGTAATAAACCGCTTTTTTCGGCTAAAGAAAATGCCAATGCAATCATTAAAACAGGACCTACAGGGGCAAAATTCATAAAGTTACTCACCATATGACTAAGCATATAGATAAGGCCCTCAGAACTGGCCAAGCTATTTACCAGCAACAATTCACCACTAGCCGGATGCTGCGCTTGCCAGCCTAAAAACGAACCCAGCATACTTATTACAACTAATAAGGCACATAGGTATACAAACATCGCCATAGGATGCGGTAGTCGATTAGCGACTTTTTCTATAGATTGTAATGTTAAGGGCATAAAAAATAACCAAGAATAGTATTGAAGAATCTTAATAAAGAAAAATCACAGTGTTACCAAACAATTTCGGTAATGCAACGTGGTTTTCCCCGTTTTATTTTTTCACTGAGGTATTTAGAGTAACAACTCCAAAATTGGCAAGCTACACCTAACCCTATATCCCTATTAACCGTAAGTGTTAATGGCCAGTTTATGATATGATTTTGACAAGTGACATTAATTTGCTCAAATATACAAACTCACTATAGAATTTTTAAATTGAGCCATTACAATGGCGCCGTTAATGTGAATTAGCTTAGCACTTATGCAGATAATACTTTATAGGAAACACAATGCCGAACAGTCAAAATGCATCACTCATATCGCCACAATTTACTGACGCGGCATCAGTAGCAACCATCCTCCCTGTCTGCACTGCTATGCCAATGGCCTGTGATTCATGCGACCTAGATAATACATACTCAATAGGCTTTTTACGAAAACTACCAGAGTTAACATGTAAACATTGCGGAGATAATAGACAATTTTCTAATTTTGAATTAAACGTTATTGAAACTACACTTAAAAATATGGGTTATTTTGTTGCTAAAAATATATAAAAAAGAATGGCTAAAAACAACACCCATAAAAAAAGAGACTTTGGTCTCTTTTTTTATGGGTGTTGTTTAGCTTATTCTAGGCAAGCATTTATTCCGCTACGTCTATTTTAAGTATCAAAGATACTTGCCGCTCGACCAATGCTCGCATCGCTTTAGTGTCAAGATTATTAGGGTCTTGCAACAAAGCTTCGTACTCAATTCGACGCAAAGTGCTAACTAAAATTTGAGCATCTTCTTTTGGGTGGGAGCTGTGCACCAAATTTAAAAAATCTATCAATTTTTGCTCAAGCTGTTCAGCATGATTACGAGCTAAGCCTTTTAGGTTGTCATTGAGAAGGGCTTCATATCGGAAAGCTTGGTCGGCAACCGCCATGTCTCGATTATAGATAGTTTTCTCAATAACATAAGAAATTAACTGGTCAACAATAATACCAACCAAAGATGGTCCAGTGGTTAATTCTGCTAGCTTCTTACCATCAGCATTCTCTAGAGGTTCATACATTTTACGAGAAAATATATTGACAATTGATTGTGATTTTTCTGCATAAAGCATAAAGGTATCACTTATCAACTCTTGAATATCTTTAAAGTAATAGGTGGTGGCTGCAAGTGGCACATCAGCTTCTTTAGCCACACTGCGGTGACGAATAGCCCGAACACCATCTTTAACCACTATGCGCAACGCCGCTTCTAAAATCGCTCTGCGTCGCTGTTCACTGCCAGCGCGAGAGGTTTTACGACCACGGTATTGAATTTGTGTTGGTTCTGTTGCGTGAGCACGTTCTAATAAAGTCATTGTCATTGCATTGATTCCATATTATCGGTTTGTTGTAGCGACAAACCATGAGCTCTTTGGCCCGTATTATTATTATTCACAATGTGCGGGCAACACTACTCATTCTGCCGGCAAAAGCAATAAGGAAAAGAGAAAAGCCCCGCCATTTTTAGAGTAATTGCTCATAAAGTTGTAGGGAGTTACCAAATAACGGTGATTGGCCTAAATATTGATTGTATAAAAATATAAACGAAAAGCGGCATAGTTTGGATAATGTATGCCGCTATTCCAATCTTAACTAGCGGGGGGAAAACGTATGGACATTATGGGTATACCTAGGCGAATGCTAAGCCAGTTCAACCAAGCAGCTCCAGCAGCTGTTTCTGCAAGCCAGCCTGTTGACGCGCCGAAAGAAAAAATCACGCTTAGTGCATTATCGAGTATGAGTGAACGCATTAGTCATATAGCCAGTGAGTTTGATGTGAAGGCCCTTCCTGTAAAAGACATTGCTACATTACAAGAATCACTTAGAGACGCAGGGATTATCCAACCGAATCAAGTCCGCGCGCAAGGGTTGCTAACTCAGCTAGCGTATAAACATTATGAAGCAGGTCCTATGGATTTAGAAAAAGCACTAGAAGAACACGTCAACACATTGAAAGACAAACCTGCTGTACTGGCAGATCACCAAGAAGGCAAACATGTATTAAATACTATGCGCAATTTAATCAGTGCACGTGAACAACAAACTCATGCAGCCTAAAACTGGACAGCGGTAAAAGTACGAGAAATATATGATACAATATATTTTTATATAATTCGGAATTACCATGACTCGTCCATTGTCATATGATTTTCAAAAAACCATTTATTTTATAATTCTTTCCTTGTCAGCATCTTCTGCATTAGCCATTACCAATATAGAAAGTCAACGCCTTAGCAATTCAACAGAAGGCACCTCTGGCAGCGTAAGCTTAGCGCTAGATGGCCGCATTGGGGAAAGTGATAAATTTGCACTTGGCACATCAATCAAACTTATTAAACGTAATCAACGCAGTGAAATAATTACTATTATAAGTCGTGATTATGCTGAGGTAGACGATGTAGTGAATACTGATGAGTCTTTTATTCACCTTCGTTACTTACACAAGTATTCAAATAACTGGGGGCAAGAAGTATTCAGTCAATACCAAGAAGATAAATTTAGTTTTTTAAAAAAGCGATCTTTAATCGGTGCTGGCGCCCGATATACATTAACTCAAGCCGAAAATAGACAATCTGCCAATCACTTTGGCATAGGTTTATTTTATGAAAATGAAGTGTATATAAGCTCTATTAATGTAGCCGATGAACACGCCGTACGCTTTAACATTTACTGGGCATACAAAAATAATTTGGCTAATACTATTCAATACACCAGTACATTATACCTTCAATCAAAAACAAATCGCTTAGCTGATCAAAAAGGTATTTGGCAAAATGCAGTAACCATTAGTGTCACAAGTACCATTAATCTAAGCTTAAGCTGGGATATAGAGCACGATACAGAGACACCTACAAATCGTAACAATACCGAAACAAGTTATGATAGTGTTCTAATTTATAATTTTTAAGCTATGTATGCTTTTTCTCCAACCATCTTGCTTATTAATGTTCAATCAAATCAAAATTAGAAATTATATTTGAATCAATGTGGCTCGAACTTTAATTTAAAACAGCCAATTAATTTGACATAGCTCACAAAATCCTTCATTGGTATTGAATTAAAGTGAATTATTCAATCAGTTTTTAACATCATATGCTACATTTCTCCCGACGTTTTTTATAACACTGCTGAATTTCTGCATTGATAAAATAATATTATATATATTTTAAACGTGAATTATAAAAAAAATTAAATTAATCCTAGGGGAATCCTCATGAAAATCATATCTACTCTATCAGTAACTGCGCTTGTTTTAATATTGACTGCATGTGATAACAATACCGCTGATACTGTAAGTGAAAAAGTAAATGATGTTTACGAAAACACTACCGAGATGGCTACAAAGATGGCTACAGATTTGACTGCCGACTTGACTGCCGATGTGACTGCCGATGTGACTGCCGATG
>JBLHVV010000139.1:0-6450 GCA_047628755.1 Crocinitomicaceae bacterium
TCGAATATGACCTGCGTCTATGCTGAACCAGTCAGCTGGATCGCCTGTCATTCTATATACTGCCTCTTCCATATCCATCATAGGATTACCAGCTTCAACTGTTTCATGAACCAGTTTAAGCATTCTAAGGGGTAGATTATAAAATGCCATATTACGGATATGAGCACCAGCATCACTAAAGGTGATTAAAGATTTTTTATCTTTAACCATATTCTTTAAAACTTCTTTACGATGATTTGCTACGGTAGTGTACCAACGAAGTTTAGGCCCATGCTCAACAACCAAATCTAAGAATAGATCTACAACATGCACATTGCGCTCTTTAGCTACTTGCTCAAAGTTTTTGCCCACAATACTTTCATCTGGGCAGCCTAGAATTTGAGCATCACCGAAGTCACGCTGCCAAACACGAGGACTTAATTTTTCACCATAAAACTTTCTGAAATCACGACGGTACTTTTCGTCTTGTAAAAGATTATTACGCTCTACCTCTGTCTTTAAATCTAGAGCCAATTCCCCTGCACCAAACTCTTCAAAAAACACAACATCAATGCCATCGGCATAAATAGTAAAGGGTGTTGGTAAAACCTGCCAACGGAAGTCACCATTAAAAAAGTTAGTGACACGTGCCGCAAGGTTAGTCAATTTACTTAAGTAGACGCTGCCTTTCAAATCCATACGACTAATGAGTGTAGTTTTTAAGCGCTTTTTAAATATCCCCATACATTCACGCATATACTGGTTAATCTGAAGGACTGCGGCGGCATTAGGTGCGCCTTGATGCACGCGATCATATTTACGCACTAGTTTGTTGAGGCGTGACACTTCTTTCCATTTTGAATAAGTACTAGGAAGGCTCTTTGACCATTCACGGTCACCATCTACCTTGTCCCACTTTAAGCACATCGTTGATAGACCTAAAAAGCCTTCGTCTAATGCCTCTTGCAAAGCATTTTCCATACTTTGCATTTCAGTTTCCGTGGGAACCACATCTATATCAGTAGCTCGGTTTAATCCCATGGCTCCGACTCGCATGTCACTGTGCCCTAAAAAACTGATTACATTTGGACCCATAGGCTGCTGTTTAATAAAGCTGACCCACTCTTTTGGAGTAGTCCATGTTTTTTTCTCAATTAAAATGGGAAGAACCTTCTCCCTAGGAACTGTTTCAACCCGAGTAAAAATGTCTGAGGCATCTTCTGAATCACTGCATATCATACTGAGTGAGCAGCTGCCCACTAATACAGTAGTAACACCATGGCGAACTGACTCACTAATGCTTGGGCTAACAATTAATTCAGCATCATAATGGGTGTGACTGTCAATGAATCCAGGAGCAACCCATTGCCCGTTTGCGTCGATTACTTTACCCGCGTCTAACTCATCAATAGCAGATGCCGTTACAATGGCAACTTTACCGTCTTTAATTCCTACATTCTGGTAGGAAGATGGAGCACGTGTTCCGTCAAAGTAACGGCCATTTTTGATAATAATGTCGTATGACATGAGAGCCTCTTTCGTTATTTTTTTTATTTGATGTGTAACATTAGACCTAAGGTTTTTATTTTTCTTGTCATTTAACGACAATTGTTCAATGATGTTACTCCATATACGACAAGTTATAAGCTGGTGACGTGAATCATCAATACCTAATTAAAAGTAATGCTTTGGCCGGTTATACGCATCTTGTTAGAGTTTTGGGCGGCAATCCAGAAGAACTTGTTAATGCCTGTAATTTATCAAAATCAGATTTGCAAACTCAAGATAACTTTATTCCATTCTCTTCCATGGTTGAGCTGCTAGAACATTCGGCTGAGAAGCTTAATACTCCTGACTTTGGCTTGCAGCTTGGACAAAGCCAAGGCATTGAAGCGCTAGGCAATCTTGGGCTATTAATTGGCAACTGTAACAATGTGAGAGAAGCCCTAAAAACCGCACAACATTATATGGCCGTTCATAGCCAAGCTGAATATTGGCGCTTCAAAGAAATGGGGCAATTAGCGTGCATCGAACGCTTTAGCGTTATGCCACCCCTTAGTCATGTGAGGCAAATCAAGGAGCTGTCCTTCGCCACTGGCTTTACGCTGCTAAAAACCCTGATCAATCAGGCTGTAAAATTGGACAGAGTGGAGTTTGCCCATGCTCCTATTTCTGAACTAAGCGTTTATAAGAAACACTTCGGGTGTGAGGTTTTGTTCAATCAAGAATATGATCGAATTTTATTGCCACTTCATTATCTTGATTCAGCCATATGGAAAATAACACTCGAAGACAACAAGCAACTAGAGAGCCAGCTAGCAAATCAACTTGCTGAAAATGACCACGATATTGAACGACAGATCACTATTATTATCTTGCAAATAATTGGCTCTCAAGAAATTTCTATCGATGTGATAGCCGATATCCTTAAAACCCATAAACGAACCTTACAGCGAAGACTTAAGGCTAAAGGCCTCAGTTTTAGCACAATATTGAAAGAGATTAGAGTAAATACAGCTTGCTGGCACTTAGAAGCAAGCACCATTGATATAACCTTATTAGGAGAGATATTAGGTTATAGCGACGTAAGTGCCTTCTCTAGGGCATTTAAAAAAGAAACCTTGCTGTCACCTTTGCAGTGGCGAAAGGAAAAAAGGGAGAACTTTGCTGATAACAACCTAAAATAGATTGCTAATCATTCTCATTTAGACTATTATTTGTTTATTGATACTTATCTCACGAGTTTTAAACATGTACATTTGTCTATGCAAAGGTATTACAGACCGCCAGGTTCAAACAGCCATTAGTAATGGTGCTGACTACAAAACGCTAAGAGACGAGCTGGGTGTAGCAACGGATTGTGGACAATGTGGCAACTCTTGCAAAGACATGGTTAAATCTAACGAAGGTGTCCAGTTTTTCAGCGCTTCTCGTTCGTAATTTTATATTTAAACTTCCTGCCCTACCTTTCATATAACAACACCTTCATTTATCATAGTCTTTAGATCAATTAATGGCGCTTTGAACCTTAAGCATCTTATTTTTATGTAAGGCATCCATGGCTAAGTCTATATTTAAAACCTATGACCAATACGGCACCATTGATGTTTTAGATGATGGCAATAAACGCTATTTAACCTTTGGTAACGCCGACGAACAAAGCTTACAAGTTAAAGCCACCCCTCATATACCACAACACGAATATGGCCGTGCAATCATGCTTAGCTTGCTATTTTGTAACCCAAGTACTGTATGCGTAATGGGATTGGGTGGGGGCACTCTTACTCAGGCTTTTATAAACGCCCTTCCGCAAGCTGAAATCCATACGGTTGAGTTACGCTTAATGGTAATTAAGGTCGCTAAACGTTTTTTTCAAATAGACAAACAAGCTGCATTAAATATACATAATGAAAACGCCCATGAATTTTTAACTACAACATCGCTTAGTTTTGACTTAATTGTGGCAGATTTATACGATCATAACGGCATAGATGAAGGTCAGCTACAACAGCAGTTTATTACAGATTCGGCAAATGTATTATCGAATTCTGGCTGGTTAGTTTTAAATTATTGGCTAGATCACGATTTAACTGAGAGTTTATTAGATCAATTAAACAATCAGTTTGAATGTATTTATATATGTAACAGTGGTGGCGGAAACAGTATTATTTATGCGGGAAAAATGCAGCCGTCTGCAGATTATATTGATAAACAAAAAATAAAGTTTTTAGCTAAAAGATTGGGTTTTTCACTAAATTATTATTTAAAAAGACTTAAAGCTTTTACGACGTAATAAAACTAGAAATAAAACTAGCAGCATATTTATTGAACTGGCGCCTCCACTGCTGGGTTTTACTAGGGCAACATCGCTAAAAGTTGCATTTCCGCCCTTACCAATCGTTCCTATTTCCATTTCTAACTTAGCCGCTGATGTATCTACATTATTGTCGGAAGACAGTTGACGACACGAGTCCTCATTTGAATTAGCATCAGATAAATTTGTACATATTCTAAAGTTAGATAAATATGCCGCGTCAGCTCCTTCTTTTTCTTTTGTATCTTTTATATAAATAAACTGCACTCGATTTATAACATAAGGTAGATCGATGATACTAGAGCGCCAATTATCTTGGGTGATAATATAAGATTCATTTTCATTAACCGTTACTAACAAATGATCAAAACCGGTTTCAGCATCCACTCGACTATCAAACTTCAAATATAAATCACTCGCGCTGGAACCATTAATATAGGTTAATAGTACTGAGCGCTCTTCGTCATATATAACACCAGAACGCAGAACTCTGCCTTTTTCTGAATCTATCGCTTCAAACCATGGTTCCGCGTGCTCTGTGTTTTCATTGGTACCACTATAAAAATCCCAGTCAACACCTAAAACATTGGTTTCTAGGTCGTATAAAACCTTTGAATTTAAACTGGTACCAAACTCACCACCTCCTGTATCAAATATGGCTAAAGCATTGTGCTCTCCAAGGTAGCTTCCTATGGCATTTATATTAAATATTAACTCTGTGTCTGTAGTAATATCCTCTGTTATGGAATTAATCTCAAAGCTATTAACCTGATCACTTAAGATATTTTGCGTAACAATTGTTTTAGAACCTTCACCGCTATTAATTAGACGGTAACTTTCACTTTTTTGACGGCCATAGCCCACAAAGCCAATATAATTAGAACCAAAAAGAGTCAAACCTGTTTGGCGGTCTTCCATCCAGTCTAAATATTGGGCTACTTCACTGTAACCGCCATAAGAGCCTGCTCGACCACACCCTTTTCCCCAGCTAACAATGCCTACTAACTTTAAAACACCAGAATCGTTCAATAGCAATGGACCACCACTGTCTCCTTGGCACGCATCATTGACTAATAAACCAGACTCTCCAATATCATTAGCATCTTCGCCGGCACAAATAAGTTTAGACCAGTATAATCCACTCTCACCGTTTAAATTGCGATCGCCGTGAGTATCAGTGCATACCGTATCTGATTGAAATGTTACTTGAGTTTCTAACAGAGTACTCGATACACTGCTGTCATTATCCGGTTCCGTTAGTCCCCATCCCATTAGTTTTAAAGGCTCTCCTTGCGATATATTCGCCATTTCTGAAAGAGAAATTAAATTTACTGGAGATTTAGCCGAAGGCGTTTTTAAACGAATGATCGCCACGTCACCATAAAAATCATCTGAGTCGTAGTCGTGGTGAATACTGTACCAATCTATTAACTTCACCTCCCCTTGGCTTGCATTCAACAAGTCTACGGCACCAATCACTGCACGATGATTGCCTATTTCTGTATTTTCTACACAATGAGCCGCAGTTATAACCCAATCAGCAGCAATTAAAGTTCCACCACAGTAATGACTCCAAGCTCCATTGCCGCCATGCTGAAAAGACACCATCCAAGAGTAAGGCTCCACTTCATTGACAGGATCACCGCTGATAATACGTGTGCTTATATTTTCAGAGTTAGCAGCATAGGTCGCTGATGAAAATATCTGAAATATCAACATACATGTTATGAAAGCATTGACAATAAACAGCTTAACATTCATCTGATGTGTGACTCTTATTTATATCTAATCTGATGGCAGGGTTGTTATAAGCAAATTAACGCTTGCAAGCCGCTAAGTTTATTACTTTTTTTACTGAAATTATCTACTGGGTTTGAGACTCAGATTCCATTTTGAAAAAAATTTTTGTATTTGATAGGTTGAGCTAATATTAGAAGCCATAAAAGCCAAAATAGACTGCCACCCCCACTTTTTAAACCAGATGACCTTCCATCATTATAAATAACGTCAGACGCAGATCGACTGGCATACTCAATAGGGTTTTCTTCATAGTCCAATGACTTGCATACCGTTTGCAAATTAATATCTGAAAGAGAATTGTCTAATTGGGATAAGTGGTCACTGTTCGCGTAAGCAGAAGCAGTTGAGCAAGACGCTTCATTATCAGGGGCTAAGCATACTCTGAAGTTATCTAAATAGGTCAAATTAGTGCCTGAACTTTGTTTATAGACTTTCTCAAAAGAGTACAAAACATGGTTTACATCTTGAGGGAGTTCAACACTATAGCTATTCCAGCTGCCTTCTTGTTCAGTAAATATTAAACTACTTGAGTTGACTTTCTGTTTGTTGATATACAAATGCAAGTCCTCGAATAAGTGGCTAGCTACTTTACTATCAACCTCTGCATCAAATTTTAAATAATGGGATTCTTGTGCGTTAGATCCGTTTAAATACGTTAATAAAACAGATCTATCATTGTTTCCCATAGCAGCTGATTTCAGTAAAGAAACATTACCATTTTCATAGCCAACGAATGAACCACTATAAAAAGGCCAGTCTACATTTAAAGCAGAGGTAGTAGTGGCATTCAATACCTTGATATTTAATGGATGATAAATGGTATTGCCTTCAACATTAATCTCAAGGCTTGCATCAAA
>JBLHVV010000140.1:0-6445 GCA_047628755.1 Crocinitomicaceae bacterium
GTCAGTATTATCAACCTTAACCTTTGGACAGGACACTCAAGTTGCAGAACAAAGCTCCTATTAGGTCACACTAGCTAAGCCTAATAATATTAGGAAGCACCTCAACAATTGACAGGTAAATACAAAGGTAATTAGCTAATCCCAGCACGGGTCAAATTGGAGGGTGCTTTTAAAACTATAGACTGAGTATCACAGCAACAACCTTTTTACTCATACTGCCAATAAAGCAATGCGTTTTCAGTAATCGACGGTATTTATAACTCGCATATTAAGCACCTTGATCAGAATGAACAATCAATCTTATAAAACAAACATATTAAGACAACTGAGCCGACATAATACAGAAGTGACTAATTTCTTTAGTATTTTTGTTTTTTTGCGGATTTACATTATGTTCGTATCGCTTTTAGATGAATTCCATCACTCGAGTGCAGTAAAATTGCAATACCCTTATTCAGTTATGAATAATAGATATACATATTAGGAAATATGATGCTTAGCTACCCACTTGGTTTTAAAAATAAACTTCATCTTGTTATTGCATTTTCTCTGCTCGGTTTTACAGTCATTTCTACAATATCTTTCAATGCACTACAGGCATTGGGGGAGGCATCTACGAGAGTGAATAGCATCAACCAAGATACAAACCTGTTAAAAGACTTACAGCTGCAAGTACTGCAACTCAGCGCACAACCAAATGTTGATATATTGCAACAATTATTACCTTTATATGGTGAGCAACTTGAGCAGGTGTCACAACGATTGCCAGCGGAACAAGCAGAAAAAATCCACAGAATACATTTGTCATTGCAACACTGGGTTAGTCATCACTTGCAATGGCTTACAGAACAGCAACGTATTGGTTTGAACAATGAACAAGGCTATAGAAAAGCGCTGAGCTTAAATATGACCGCTCTTGAAACGAGTCTATTTTCAAACTTTCGTAAATCTTTTAATACATTAAATCAGGCAGTGGATGCTTTTATCGAGCACGGGGAGCCCGAGTATTATGAGGAGACCAAAGTTGCATTAGCTGTTATTAACCAGCAAACGATTGATTTAGAGTTTGCCGAATTCTTTGGACCTAAGATTACTGAGGTGACCAAGTCGCTTAAGGTGTTAGCTGACTCTGTATCTACTATGAATACTAATGAGCAAAAGACTGCTCAGGCTTATCTGTCTTTCGCTGCGGGTGTTAGAGGTTCAAACCAATATTTGCAGCAAGAACTATTGATGGCAAAGAACGAAGCGGATACTGCCAGCATCCAAGCACAAAACTTAATCTTAGGCGTGTGTATTATAATTGCTCTGTTGGTTGTGGGTTTACTGATTCGTATCAGTCGTGATGTTGTATCGACATTAGAGCGTATGTCTGAAGTCTTGCATAAACTGGCTGATGGTGATTTGACGCAACGTCTGGATGTTAATGAATTCCGTGGTGATGAATTGGATACTGCTGGTTTAGCCGTTAATAAAATGACTGAAGCCTTGGGCAAGGTTTTCACTCGTGTTACTCATAGTAGCCAAACCCTTGATCAAGGAGCAACAGCTTTATCGGTAAATTTGTCAGCCATGGTAACAAATAACTCCCAGACTGATGAAGAGGCCGCATCAGTTGCAGCAGGTACTGAGCAAATAAGTACAACAATTCGAGATATGGCCAGTGCAACTGAAGAAGCTCATCAGCAAGCTCGACAAGCTCATTTATCAGCAGTTCAAGGAGGCGCTGTCATTACCGCTGCAATAGAAAGCCTTGAAGAACTGGGTGCTGTATTTGATAACCTGGGTCATCAGGTTACCAATATGGAAAAAGCTTCCGGTAAGGTTGATGGTGTTACAGAGATGATTAATAGTTTAGCGCAACAAACAAATTTACTTGCACTTAATGCTGCAATCGAAGCAGCTAGAGCAGGTGATGCAGGTAAAGGTTTTTCCGTGGTTGCTGACGAAGTGCGCAATCTTGCCAGTAAAACAGTAATGGCTACTCAGAACATTACTACTATTATAAGTGTCATGCAATGCAGTATCAAATCCTTACTGAATGTTATGCAAAAGGGGGAGGATCATATCAATAAAGGACGAGAACTAGGTGGAGAAGCTGCTACAGCGATTAATCAAATCAAGCAGTTGGTGTTGGAAGTGACTGATAGAAATCAGACCTTGGCCATCAACATTGATGAGGTTTCGAAATCTACGCAAATGATTGCTGAAAGTATGGTTCAAGTGTCTGGCAATATTTCACAAAATACAAAACAAAGTCAGGAAATTAAACAATACGTGCATGATGCAAGTGAGCAAGCAACTGAGTTACTCTCGATGACTAAGCGTTTTCGCTGTAGTTCCTAAAGTGATGTTAGCCATTATGCTTAATTAAGTAATCTATCTTGTATTAATACAGAAGTCTTTTTCTGATGCTCTAAGATAAGTGCCTATAAAGTGATAATACGAAATAACTGACAGTTAAACAAAACGCCGTGATAATTTTTATCATAGGTGTTTTAATTAGTATTTATTTAGCTGCTTGTAATTTTTATTGTCCACACACTTCTTTCTATTTATGATTTACAAAATAAGAATATCAAATAGTTTGATAATAAAATAATACTTTTTTAACCACTCTCTCTAGTAGATAAGATAATCAACTGATTTTTAGCCACAGTAATAAATCAAGTACGATTACGGCTTTAAATTTAGAGAAATAAAACATTAGGCAGCTTGTTTTTAAGTAAATAGTCGCTGGCAGTAATTCAGTTCTGTCGTCGTTTTAAAGCTTTATTTTTGTATTAATCGATCATGAAATTAACATGCACTATTCCACTATGAAACTACTTTCAGACGTTTTCGCTATATTCGCTCTTACTGGGTCTAAATCAACATAAGCCATACAAGCGGCGAGGCATTAATTGAATAGAATGGTTATTCAGGAGAATATACCCTTGCATTTTCTAATAAGCTGCATCCATTCAGCGTCCTTGTCAAAATGAATGATATATAGAATGACTATATTCAACTCATTACGCTTGTTTTAAGCTCGCTAATGTAGCTCTAAGCTGGCCAATAAATTAACCCGTTTGGTATAACTCATCGTATGCCTTTCTTCAATCACGTAGGACGCAACGCGACATATTTAATTATTCTATGTCATTAATCCTCAACTGAGGATAAAACTCGTCATACCCCATTATTTTAATGTAATTCCTCACACACAATGTTAATTGGAAAGAATGGCCGCAGCGCCATTGAGTAAACTTGTTGTCATAGTTATTTTGCTAAGGGTTTTAAATATTAACACATCGCAGTAATGTACTTAATAGTCTTGTTTATAGAGAAATAATAATAAGACTAATTGTGATCGACTTTGTTTAATTTAGCTAAATCAGGTTATTGCCTTTACTAGATTTTAGGTCGTTCGAAAAATAATGTGACAACTAGAGGCACAGATAAATATGTTAAAACAAAATAGTAGGCTGACCCATTTTGCAAACCCTGCTGCAAGTCGCGAAAACAAATATTCGGACGCACAGCGAGACGTACTGAGTGTCGAAAAATCTGTCGATGTTATTGCAAATATCAAAACATGGCCTGCCTATGCAATAACCCCGTTACATTCATTATCTGAGATGGCAGCTGACGCTGGTTTGGCAGCTATCTGGTACAAAGACGAGTCAGAACGATTTGGCCTCAAAAGCTTTAAAGCCCTCGGTGGTGCGTATGCCGTTGCTTGCCAGTTGCAAAATTTATTAGAGCAACGCCTAGGAAAACGTCCAAGTATTTCAGATTTATTAGAAGGACGCTTAAAGAAAGACGTTGCGGAAATCGTTGTCACCTGTGCAACCGATGGTAACCATGGTCGATCAGTGGCTTGGGGAGCACAAATGTTTGGTTGCGGCTGCATTATTTATATTCACCGCGATGTCTCTGAAGGGAGAAAAGTAGCTATAGAGGCCTTTGACGCAGAAGTTATTCGTATCCGTGGCAACTACGACGAGTCTGTACGTCAGGCTGGTGAGGATGCTAAAGCATATGGTCGAATTATCGTTTCAGATACTAGTTACGAAGGTTATATGGAAGTGCCTAAAGACGTTGCTTTAGGGTACACCGTGATGCTGTCTGAAACCGTAAAACAGCTTGACGGTGAGATACCTACCCACGTTTTTTTGCAGGGTGGTGTCGGGGGGCTAGCCTCTGCGGTAGCTGGCTATTTTTGGGACCTTTGGGGTGATCACCGTCCAAGGTTTATTGTCGTTGAACCAGAACAGGCGAACTGTCTTCAGCTTAGTGCTAAAGCCGGTAAACCCGTTGTGGTTAAGGGAGATCTCGATACCTTGATGGCAGGACTGGCATGCGGTGAAGTTTCTTTATTAGCTTGGCAAATATTATCTAACGGCGCTGATGATTTTATGACGCTGAGTGAAGACGCTATTGCCGACACCATGGGTTTATTAGCTAAAGGTTATAAGAGCGACCCAGTAATTGAAGCCGGAGAGTCCGCTGTTCCAGGATTAGCCGCAGCTATTAATGCATGTGGGCAGGATAGCTTTGCCAAAGCATTAAATTTGAATGCTAAAAGTAAGATATTGGTTATTGGTACAGAGGGGGCAACTGATCCAGAACTTTATCAACAATTGGTGGGCTAGTTCCATCAATCTTGAGTGGACACGTTGTTAAGAAGCACTTAACAGCTAAGCATTAGCTGTTAAGTAAAACACAACGAAAAATCATAAAACAGGAGCAACTCATTGGAGAATATTATGAAAATTACTGCAACATTAATAAGTGTATTACTCGTTAGTTCAACGTCGGTTTGGGCTGATACATCAGCATCATCTAAGGATCGCCTTGCAGAGCTTGAAAGACAAGTAAGTGAACTGAAGAAGGAAGTTAAAAAAGAAAAAATCAGCTCTACATTAGCGCCTGATATTAAAGTCGGTGGTGCGATTCGTATGAATTACAACTACAGCGATGCTAATAAAGATAAAGGAGGGTCTTTTGATTTTTCTATTTTCCGTCTTGACCTCAACGGTACTATCGGGGATGTCAGGTTATCAGCCGAGTATCGTTGGTATTCGTATATGGATGTGGTTCATCATGCTTATGCTGCGTATCAGTTTGATGAAAACTGGGAAGGACAAATAGGTGTCACCAAGGTGCCTTTTGGTAATTTAGGTTATAACTCTAATAGCTTTTTCTATAGTGATGCTTATTTCGTAGGTTTGGAAGATGAATATGATTCTGGCCTAAAATTTATCGGTAAATACGAAAACCATGATATTCGTATTGCTTATTTTCTTAATGATGAAACAGGTAGTAGTGGTACAAATGCTCGTTACAGTTTTGATGTTGTAGGTCTAACTGATCTTGATGCCAACGGCGGTGTAATAGACGCTTATGCTGAACCTACCGTAGGTCTGAGCGAAAGTAATACTATTAATATCAGGTACGCTTACACATTTGATAACGACGTTGCTAAGACCGAAGTTGGTGTCTCTTTTCTAACAGGAGAGCTTGAAGGTGCCAATGACTCACTTGGCGACCGTACTGCTTATGCAGTACATTTAAAAAGCAATATCAATAACTTTACCATAATGCTTCAATATACCGATTATGATTATGACTTAGACAATGGTGATGATTTTGTCACTGTCGGGGCTTATGGTTATAACGACAGTATACCTGCCTCGGCGACCATGTATAACGTGAATATGTCATATTCTCATGATATCGATTTTGGCGCGTTTAATAACCTAACTTTCTATAATGATTATTCAGTAACGACCAATAAATCTGCTGATCTTCAAGAAGATACTCAGGCTAATATTTTAGGAGTAGGGGTTACAGCTGGCCCAATTTTTGCTTGGGTTGATTATGTTGCTGGTACAAACAGACCCTTTAATAAAGGTTCGCTTGTAGACGATTCAACTGAATGGAAACACCAACTTAATATTCAGGTAGGTTACTACTTTTAGTATTAGCTAAACGCTAATACTAATATAAAAAGGCATCGAATATTCCAAGCTGTTTACTTAACGTGGATCTAACGTTAGATAAATAATAAAAAAGCACTATAATTTAAATACTTATTTCAGTTATGGTGCTTTTTTTTGAGAAATAAATCTAGCTAGAAAAATTGGTCACAATTCCCACCTTAATTTGAAGGTATTCAGATTAATTGTTGTAACTTTACTACATATGAATCGTTTGGAGTGGAGCCAGAAAAGGCTTATGCTCCAGATACGTATAACAAAGATAGCGACAATTTCACCGACAGTCACCCCCTCAAGCAAAACCCTCTTTATAAAACACCTCGTACGGGGAAATCTCAAGCAGAATTGATATGTAAAAAATGTTTAAAAAGAAAAGAGATTTACCCTAAAACGCAAGTTTCATGCATACTTAAGAGCAATCAAGCAATTCACGAAGAATACCAAAAACTGTCAACTTACCT
>JBLHVV010000141.1:0-6346 GCA_047628755.1 Crocinitomicaceae bacterium
ATGCGTGGTTGGCTGTGATGTCAAGATTTGCAGTTAACATTAATACGGCTTATTAATATTACCCAGCAAATAACAGCAAGGTTTAACTGAAAACATTTTTTTCAGTTAAACCTTGCTGTTGGAAAATGAACAGCGAATGAATTGAAAAGAACACGCAATACACTTACTCTGTTCTTTTGCTTAAAGCTGACATATGCAATCAACTACTGGCCTTCTCGATATTTTTAAAAATATGGACGCCATCCGCTGATGAACACCTGCCCACCAACGAAAGAATCGATTCTAAAGGAGTCATGGCTTCTCCATTATCGACTAAGTCTAGGAGCGGCCAGTATCTGTTTTAGAGCGAAATTGTAAAGCCTCTTTAGCACTTAAAGTAGTTTTCATCGTATTTCTATTTTTTAACAAGAGTTATTTTAGTCTTGTCTAATAGTATACGTTTTTGCCTAAACAAAGACCCAATGGCTTTTTTGTATACATTTTTACTGACTGTAAAGCGCTTAGAAATTTCATCTGCTGAGCTCTTATCAGTCAAGGTAGACAAGCCATCATGTGCAATTAGGTCTTCAATTATTTTCTCCTCTAAGGTGTTACGAGCAGTTGGGTCGTGAAATTGAAAACACAGATCAATTTTTCCATCTTCACGAATACGCTTTATATAGCCTTTCATCGAATGACCAATTTTTATTGGTTGAAAAACTTCGTCTCTGAATAACAAGCCAATGTGTGAACCATTAATAATAGCTTTGTAGCCCATATCTGTCTGCCCACAGATCAGTAACTCTACTTCTTGTTTATCCTCAAATGTGCCACCTTCTTCACTCGACTCTTCATATAAAAAGTCTTTGAGTTTGGTTGATGCCGCAAGTCGGCCAGTTTCTTCATCACAAAATACGTAGAGTACATAAGATACTCCTTCTGACATGGGATAATCTTGCTCACTAAATGGTACTAGCAGGTCCTTTTCTAATCCCCAATCCACAAAAACACCTACTTTGGTGATACTGACCACTTTTAAATAAGCGCAATGATCAACCAATACCTTTGGGCGTCTGATGGTGGCGATAAGACGATCATCACTATCATGATAAATAAACGCATTTACCATATCCCCTAGCTTACAACCTAAAGGTGCATTTTTAGTAGGGAGCAGAATCTGACCTTTGTCACCTGCGTCTAGGTAGAATCCAAAAGGCACCTCATTCACTACTTCTAGGTTATTGAACTTTCCAACTTGAGACATGATTTTTTGATTATCTATAACGAAATTATAGACATATTGTAACTGACCAATACGTTAAGAAATATAGAAACAATGTATATATTGCTAAATTGATCGCTTTATTCATGTCATAATTAGTGTCTTATATTCTGCTATCTATAGGGTGTTTTATGGCTATTGACAACAATATTGTATTTTTAAATGGTCAGTTTATACCTATATCCGAAGCTAAAATATCGCCTATGGACCGTGGTTTTTTATTTGGTGATGGTATATACGAAGTGGTGCCATCTTATGCTACGAGGTTAGTGGGTTTTGGCTTACATATTGAACGTATGCAAAATGGTCTTAAAGCCATCGGTATTAAACTAAACATGGGCGTTGATGATTGGCGTAACATCGCACAAAACCTGATTGAAAAAAACGGTAAAGGCAACCTTGGGTTATACTTTCATGTTAGCCGCGGGGCCGATGTGAAAAGATTTCATGCTTATCCTGAACACATCCAACCAACAGTTTTTGCTTATGCGTTTGATATTCCAGCTGCCCCTATTGCTGATAAAAAAAGTGTCAAGCAATACAAAGTCAACAGTACTGAAGACCTTCGTTGGAAACGTTGTCAGATTAAATCTACTTCATTGTTAGGTAATGTGATGCATTTTCAACAAGGACAAGAAGCCGGCGTGCATGAAACCATTTTATATAACCAGCGAAATGAGTTAACAGAAGCCAGTGCTTGTAACGTGTTTATTGTTAAAAATGAAGTAGTGATAACACCACGCCTAGATAATCAATTACTGCCCGGTATTACGCGTAATATGTTGTTGGATATTTTACGAAAAGATGGCACTTTACAAGTACAAGAAAGAACAATCAGTATGAGCGAAGTACGAACTGCGGACGAGCTGTGGCTAACCAGCTCAAGCAAGGAAATTGCACCTGTGGTTGAACTAGACGGAAAGCATGTGGGCAAAGGAAATGTCGGTAATATTTGGTTACTTGCTCAATCCCTATATGCTGCGAATAAACATCATTATTAAATCAATTCTTTTAACAATAGCTAGGATCTAAACAAGCCATATGTCTCGACCTGCCAAAATTATTATCGATTTAGCCGCTATTAAGGCTAATTGCCGTTTGGCACAATCTATTGCACCACATTCGAAAACTGTTGCCGTGATAAAGGCCGATGCCTATGGTCATGGAGCGGTAGAGGTGGCAAAAGCAGTTGAGTCACAAGTTGATATGTTCACAGTATCCTGTCTTGAAGAAGCTATGATTCTTCGACAAAACGATTTGAAAAAACCTATTCTATTACTCGAAGGATGTTTTGATAAAACCGAATTGAAGGTTGCTATGGACAACCAGTGCGAACTTGTAGTGCACAGTAGCGCACAGCTAGAACAGTTGCTTAGTGTCACACTTGAAATACCAGTAAAAGTTTGGTTGAAAATCGATACTGGCATGCATAGATTGGGGATCTTACCGCAACAGGTTGAATCGATATATGCCGAGTTGATGGCATCACCTAACGTTAAAAGTATCGTCTTAATGACTCACTTCGCCCATGCTGACGATACTGATGGTGCACACACTGCATTACAAATTAGTCGATTCAAAAATTGTATTCAGCCGATCCTTACTAATACTAGTCAACAAGTAGAGCTGAGTATGGCCAACTCCGCAGCCTTGTTATCTTGGGATCAAACCAGAGTAGACTGGAATCGTCCAGGGATCATGCTGTACGGTCTGAGTCCATTCACTGGACCCATGGACTCAGCTAAGCAGCTTATCCCTGCCATGAATTTTGAGTCACAAGTCATAGCATTACGTGAAATTTTAACTGGAGAATCCGTTGGTTACGGCTGCACATGGACGGCACTACGCCCATCTGTTATTGCTACTATTGCGGTAGGTTATGGTGATGGTTATCCGCGTACCGCAAAATCGGGAACACCAGTGCTAATCAATCAGCAGCGAGCACCGCTGGCGGGCAGGGTGTCCATGGACTTAATTTCTGTAGATGTTACTGACCTTGCGAATGTTCAAATTGGCGACAAAGCCTTGTTGTGGGGTAAGGAATTATCGGCTAATGAAGTAGCAAGTTGGGCAGATACTATTGGTTATGAGTTAGTAACCAGAATGCCTAGACGTGTGGCTAGGCATTTTACTAGTTAAGGTTAGGTAAAGGTTAGGTTAGGTTAAAGTAAGTCAAGGTTAACATTCAGCAACTAAGACGGCTCTAAGCGGAGCAGGGTAACCCTCAATGGTTTTACCAAAGTCGTTTGGGTCAAGAAAGTCTAGCAAGGATTGGCTATGCATCCACTCGGTTGTTCTTTGTTCTTCCAACGTTGTAAGCCCTACATCCACCACTCGAATATTTTTGAAACCCACTTTTTGCATCCATATGATTAACGCTGCGGTGCTGGGTAAATACCATACATTACGCATTTGTGCATAACGTTCACCAGGCATAAAAACAGTTTGTTCGTCGCCTTCTACCACTAATGTTTCAAGTACTAATTCTCCACCTTTACGGAGTTGATTTTTTAACTGGTATAAAAAGTCTATTGGGCTGCGCCTGTGATACAACACACCCATAGAAAACACGGTGTCAAACGCTTTTAATTCAGGTAATTGCTCCACGCCTACTGGTAATAAGTGGATCCGTGGATCAGGATTAAAGTGTTTAATCGCTTGAAATTGCATTAAAAAGAGTTGTGATGGGTCTGCTCCTACTACCATCTTGGCGTGTTCACCTAACATACGCCACATATGATAACCGCTGCCACAACCTACATCCAAAACATAGCGGTCTTTAAGGCAGTGAATATGAGGTTGCACTCTGTCCCACTTCCAGTCAGAACGCCACTCGGTATCGATATGAATACCATGCAGATAAAATGGCCCCTTTCGCCAAGGCATAAACTGTTTGAGTAACCCAATTATTTGTTTTTGGGTATATTCATTAATATCCGTTGTGTTTCCAAATTCCACTGTGCCCTCCAAGTTCATGGAGGAGGGCGTTGTTTCAGGCAGCTTGCTAAGCAACTTTACCCATTTAGAAAAATCTCCGTGTAACTGTTCTTTTTGCCAAGTAGCAATTTGTGCGGGTAGCACCTCTAACCAATGGCTTAAAGGTGAATCAGCGATATGTTTGTAAAAATCATTAAACCAATTAACAGCCAAGTGGCCTCCAGAATGTAAAGCAGTTTCCCGTCATGAATTTCTAGCCACGAGGTAAAAAATAAAAAAATCAATAAACGTTATTATTTATAATAATGTTTTAGATTGACGGTAAATTGAATCTAAAAAAAATTACATAGCTCGAATGGCGCGGCGACCAACTTCGTTGCTTTTAGGTTTTTATTGCGACCATTGATGCAAAATTAAAACAGGTAAACCAGCGAATAACATCAGTAAAACCTACTTGTTTTAATCTGTCTTTGTGTTGCTCAAACGTTTCAGTGCGCATAACATCTTCTAATGCGGTGCGTTTTTGACTTATTTCTAATTCGCTATACCCATTTCTGCGTTTAAATTCATGGTGAAGTTCGACCACTAAATTATTACCTTGTTCGGTATTATGAGTAAGCTTTTCAGATAACAACAAAACCCCACCTGAATTTAGGCCAGCATATATTTTGTGCAAAATATCAATACGTTGTTCCGGTGGGATAAATTGCAAAGTGAAATTCATCACGACACACGATGCATTTTTAATGTCAATATTTTGTATATCATCACAAATAACACTTATCGGTGTAGCTGCTTTAAATGCCTTTACATGCAACTCACAGCGTTGTGCCATGGCAGATGAGTTATCAATGGCTAAAATTTGGCAGTTCTCAGTCTGAATATATTTGCTGGCGGCTAAACTCACTGCGCCTAATGAACAACCTAAATCGTATATATTACTTTGTGGTTGAGAATATTTAGCACAAATTTGACCTATGGTATCAACTATTGTGCTGTATCCAGGCACAGAACGCTGGATCATGTCAGGAAAGACTTCCGCTACCGATTGGTCAAATCGAAATTCGCCCACCTGTTGCGGCTGTGAATAAATGGTGTCTTTAACATCTTGCATGCTGGCGAATTGACCTGAATATAAAATATTTTACAATTCTACCTGTGCAATCTAATCCAAGCAATTTCTCAACTCAAAACAGTAAGATTAAGTCGTTCTGCTGAACATTAACTAAAACAGTAATAATGTGCATTTTAAACATCGAAGTATTAAACAAAAAGAGTCCATAACAGAAATTTTAGGCTTTATTGTTATTTCCAAAGCAATTTATTATATTTCTGGTGTACTCAAAATAAAATTATAAAAAAACATAACTCACTTTTTTTAAAAACGGCAAAAAACAGCAAAAAACAGCAAAAATTAATTAATAGTTATGTGATGTTAATCCCCTAATTATCTGAGCATAGATGATTTATTTTTTAAAGTAGCTTAATAAATGGACAATAACTTTAATGAAATAAACTTAGCCTGATAAATAAGCTATAAATATGAATTATGCCTTCATTAGTTGAGACTAAAGTATTAGTCTAAATAAGGTTATATTTGTATAGGTTAATTTTAGTGGCGAAGTTTTTAATAGCAGATGATCACCCTCTTTACAGAGAAGCGTTAATATCGGCGTTGCAGCCATTGTTTGAGAACGTAGATATTATACAATCTGATGGTTTAGATTCGACCCTAGAAGCTTTGCAACAACATTCGGACTTTGATTTAGTGCTGTTAGATTTGAATATGCCTGGTTGCGATAGTTTTTATGGCCTGATACGCGTATCACAAGATTTTCCAAAAGTAGCTGTTGCGGTTGTTTCTGCAAGTGATTCTGTGGAAGTTGTATGTAAAGTCATGAATTTAGGTGCTAAAGGTTTCATTCCAAAATCTACACCGACCATTGTTATTGCTGAAGCACTAAAGCAAATTATGGACGGCAAAAATTGGTTTCCAGAAGATATGCAAACTGACATAGAAGATTATGTCCCCGCTATTGATATTGCAAAACTGGTAGGTGAATTAACACCCAAACAATTTAGAGTTTTAAGACTATTGCAAAATGGCTTACTCAATAAGCAGATAGCTTTTGACTTAAGTATTACTGA
>JBLHVV010000142.1:0-6180 GCA_047628755.1 Crocinitomicaceae bacterium
TTTTCTATGGCCTGGATGCTTTCCACCTAGCTTTTCGAATAATTCAACAAAGTCATTTGCTTGAATTTCTTTGTCATTGGTGGCTGCAATCGAGTTTGTTACAGTACATGCAATTAGGAAAAAAGTAATAATACTTGAGGTGATGAGGTTATGCTTCATTGGTGTTCTTGAACCTTATTTACAAATTTATTGATATTTTTACGAAAAACCCTGCTGATAAGATCATAACTTTATCCAAAATAATAGTAAAAACATCAATAATAGAATAAATTATCTTTAAAAAAGGTTGGGCTATAGGGTATAAAAATACAATTATCTCTAACAATTGTAAAACTTTCTGTTTAGCTTGATCTTAAATATATTTACTTATGAATTTTATTTATACAATGTATTTGTGGGCAACTTGTAGCGGCATACTGAATTCGACACTTGGTAAAATATATTAGCATTATTTATAGGGATATTATTAAATGGATATATGGAAAATTTTTTTTAGGGGATTAGCGCTAACTATTTTTATCACATTAACCAGTGGTATCTATACTCTTTCAATTGTTAAATCAGACTTTGATATTATGGTTGCGGAATCTCTTAGAGTTGTTCGAGATGCAACGCATCTCGCGATAAAAGCATGGGCAGTGGAAAATGAAAATCACATAAAAATCTTAGCACAAGATCCTAACATTATCTCTCTCACAGAAAAGCTACTTGCAACTAATCAGTCACAAGACGCATTGCTTAAAAATCCAGCACAACAAACATTGAGAAACTATTTAAAACCGGTATTAAGTGGCTATGAATTGCGAGGCTTTTTTATCATTTCCCGCGCCAACCTAAATCTGGCGTCAACAAGAGATAACAATACCGGTATTACCAACTTAACTATAAGGAAAACTGAATTTAACCGCAGAGTTTGGGATGGCGAAACATTAATTAGTAGCCCACAAGAATCAGATGTTCCATTGAAAGATCAACAAGGAAAACTTATTGAGCATTACCCAACAATGTTTGTTGGTAGTCCTATTAGAAATAGTCAAGGTAAGATCATCGCTATATTGACTTTAAGAATTGATCCTACAGCCAAACTGAGAGAGATAGCTCAAATTGGACGAATAGGTCAAACAGGTGAATCTTACCTTATCGATCGCCAGGGTTATCTGTTAACAAAAAGTCGATTTGAAGAGGAATTAATTCGTAAAAAATTACTCAATACAGGAGAACGAAGCACTTTTAATATCCAGGCGAACGAATCTACAGTGAATGTTAATAATCAAAAATCATCTTTTACACGCATGGTATCTAGTGTAATAGAGGGGGGGGCTGGTATTAATATTGAAGGTTATATCGACTATCGAGGAGAAATAGTTGTTGGTGCTTGGGCTTGGGAGCCTAAGCTTATGTTTGGAATAGTGACGAAAATTGATAAGGAGGAAGTATTTATACCGTACAACCGTACTAAACAATCATTTATACTATTTACTACGGGAGCTATGTTATTTTTCGGGATTTTTTCTTGGTTGTTTGTTCATATTCATACCCGAATGCAGGCTAATATCAATCAAGCTGACACATTATTTGAAAATGCAGGCGAGCCAATATTAATTATTGACAATAAATCAGGAAATATCATATCTGCCAATAAGCTAACTTCAAAACTTCTTAAATATAGTCAAGAAGAATTATTGGGCCTTAATATTTCATCACTGCGAGAAAAATCGACTAGAGGAAAAGTGCCAGAAGATCTCAAAGATGTAAATAAAAATGGCTTTAAATTAATTAAAACCTATTATTGTGATAAGAATGGCAAAAAAATTCCAGTAGAAGTCAGTGCTAAGTTAGTATCTTATGGCAATAGCGAGGTTATTTTATCTATTATTCGTGATGTCACTAACAATCAAAAATCCTTGGCACAACTTCAAGAGAGTGAATCTCGCCTAAAATCGACTCAAGCGTATGCCAAAATGGGGTATTGGGAATTGCTGGCAGATAAGGAAACCGCATTATGGTCTGAACAAGTGTATGCTTTATTTGGCCTAGTTCCGGAGTCTAAACTGGGACCAGAAATGTTACATCACGTTATGCATAAAGAGGACTTTCCAACTTTTACCACATCAATTAAAGCATGCTTCGCTACTGGTCAGGAACATAAGGTTGAATGTCGAATCACAAGACCCAGTGATGGTGAAGAACGTTGGATAGAGTGTCGAGGCCAAATCGTTATTCAAGGCGATGGAGGACCTCAAAAAATATCTGGTTTCATTCAAGATATTACTGAGCGAAAGAATGCAGAAGAAAAGCTCCAACTATTTTCTAGAATGTTTAGTGATACCCATGAAGGCATTATTATCACTGATCCCCAACAGTACATTGTTGATGTTAACCCAGCATTTAGCCGAATAACAGGATATAGCCATGCTGAGATCATTGGAAAACCGGCAAGTATCTTAAATTCTGGTAAGCAAAGTTCTGTGTTTTATGCACGGATGTGGCAATCAATTGCGGAGAAGGGCTTCTGGCAAGGAGAACTTTGGAACAGAAAAAAGCAGGGCGAACTGTATGCTGAATTACTTAACATTTCATCATTAAAAAACGATAATGATGAAGTGACTAACTATGTTGGTCTGTTTTCCGATATTACCAGTAGCAAACAATATCAAGAGCAACTGAATCTGATGGCTCACTATGATCTACTCACTAAATTGCCTAATAGGGCTTTATTTATAGACCGTTTTAATCAATCCATTGCTCATAGTAAACGAACAGGGCATCAACTTGCTGTATGTTTTCTTGATTTAGATAATTTTAAACCAGTCAATGATAACTATGGTCATGAAGCCGGAGATCGTTTACTAATTGAAGTGGCTGAGCGCATCAAAAATTGTCTTAGAGAAGAAGATACTCTGTCACGTCAAGGGGGTGATGAGTTTGCCATATTACTTAATGATATTGAATCAGCGTCTGAATATGAAGGAACCATTAAGCGTATTCATCAAGCGTTGACGCGACCTTATTTTATTAATGATGTTCAGCATAATATTACCGCATCGAGTGGAGTAACCTTATATCCATCAGATGATGGTGATATAGATACCTTATTGCGCCACGCTGACCATGCGATGTATGAATCTAAATTATCGGGTAAGCATCGCTCTCACTTATATAGTCCCGATTCTGACCAACGTATTATTAAAAAAAATCTTCAATTAGATGAAATCGAACAAGCGTTAGTTAATCATGAATTTCAATTGTACTATCAACCAAAAGTTAATATGGTTACGGGTAATGTATTTGGAGCTGAAGCTTTAATTCGTTGGATCCATCCTGAGAAAGGACTTATTCCGCCACTAGACTTCTTGCCATTGATCGATGGTACACCATTGGAGATTAAAATTGGTAAATGGGTTATCAGCGAGGCGCTGCAGCAACTTGACCATTGGCAACAGCAAGGTGTTATCCTTGAAGTTAGCGTCAATATTTCATCATCCCATCTGCTTTCCCCCTCTTTTGTTTTAGTACTTGAAAAGTGCTTAGCTGAGCATCCCGCTATAAACTCTAACTTTTTACAATTAGAAATATTGGAAAGTTCGGCTTTAGGCGATATCAATAAAATTACCGATATTATTGAGACATGCCAAAACCAGTTAGGCGTGAGTTTTTCTTTGGATGATTTTGGTACAGGTTACTCGTCGTTAACTCATCTAAGAAGTTTACCTGTTGATATGATTAAAATCGATCAAAGCTTTGTGAGAGATATGCTAGATGATCCAAGTGACTATTCTATTATTGAGGGGGTGCTTGCCTTAACAAATACGTTTAACCGCAGTGTTATTGCTGAAGGTGTTGAAACCACCAATCATGGTCTTATGCTATTACTCATGGGTTGTGAACAAGCCCAAGGCTATGCCATAGCGAAACCGATGCCCGCTAGCGTTTTTTTACAGTGGTTAAGTGATTATACTCCAAATAAAAACTGGCTTCTTTGTGGCAATAAGCCGCGTAATAATAAAGAAAATAGTCTGGAAGTATTCAGAATGATCAGTGATCAGTGGAAAGCGAAACTTAGAAAAAAAATTGTATCGTCACCAGATGACGCCACACTCTGGCCTTTTATTGATAGTCACCGCTGTCACTGTGGCAACTGGATCCACCAGAAAAAGCAAGAACAGTTATTTGAAAAAGAAAGCTTACAGCAACTTGAAAAAGCGCATAATAAAATTCATATTATTGCTAATGCAATGCAGCGTAAATATCAAGCGGGAGAGCTTGATACAGCACGTGCTGTTTTAGCTGATCTTGACTTAGCTTTTGATAATATGAATAATGCGATCAATTAACTTAGCCGCTTGAGCAACATCACTTCATTGTTGCTGTGATTTATAATTGAACAACCATTGTTTCATCACAGCGCCTTGAACCGAAATAGCTCAAGCATTCTGTAACATTTATTTTGATTGGTAACGGGTATATAACCATAAAAGCACCGAACTTAAAAAAAGTGCTATCTGGTATTAAAGAAGCTTAAAAGTTAAAGCTAATTCTTAAGTTTACGTGAAGCTAAACCTAATAGACCTAATGCAAAAATAGCAAAGGTAGATGGCTCGGGTACATCTACAGTTGAAAATGAAACTAATGCCACTTCTTGACCATTAGCAGAGTTAGATCCACCACCGTTCCAGCGAATTTGAATATCATCGCTAACACTAGCAGCCATTGATGCGAAATTAAACTCATTATAAACCCAATTTCCGGTACCTAACGTAGGCGTAAATATACCTGAGAGTGAAATATTTCGAGTAAGATTGAAAATCTCAACACTTGCTCCAATTGAGTTACCACCCCTAACCCCACCAAAAAACGAAAGAGTACCCATTTGGTTAGTACTTATATTAGAACCTAAATTAAAAGTTGCCGTTAGGAGAACATCACCGCTATCGTCGTTAACTTCAATTGCACCAGGTATTGCAATGTTAGCCGTGCTTGAATCGTGATCATGGTCATACATGCTACTCATGCTTCGATAACTCGCAGTGTTAACACCATAGACTTCAAATCCACCGCCATCGGAGTCTGCCCAAATAACAATTGGTGAGTTCTTTAATGCAGAACTACCACCGCTAAAATCTTCTGCGAATATTAGTGTTGCATTAGCAACGTTTACAAAACAGATAATAAATAATATCAACCCACGTATGGCTGTGTTTATAAGTTTGGACTTCAATGTAATATTCCTCGTTGATACTACTAGTTCTGCTATATGATACTGAGTGATAAAAAATGAAAATATGGCTAAACCGTCCAATTTTAAAAAATCAATTAATTCAATTAATTCATTAAATTCAATTAATTCATTAAATTCAATTAATTCATTAAATTCAATTAATTCATTAAATTCAATTAATTCATTAAATTCATTAAATTCATACCATCTATTTTAAAGCTCGGTCAGGCAAAACGTTTATAGCGCTAAATGGTAAACATTGACTTATTTTAGAAGTATTTATACTATTTTTGAAAAATTTAAAGTCTCAATACTTTTACTTTAATGAAGGCGTTTTTAGCTGCGAACTGCAACTAAAAAGCAACTATTTATAAATTTGCTATATTAAATAAGCGAAAATCACAACATCGAGTTTACCAAGAAGTTTGAAGTTTAGTAATAGCAAACAGATTAATTTAGTGATCAATTTTAATGAGGATAAACTTTCAAGAACGAGACGCTTGATTGAGCAATAGCTGGCTATTGTGGTTCATGGTAATACGGCTGTTGCTCATTACTACTATTTGAATTGCAGAACTTCTAAAGAAGGAAAACAATCACTAACGCATGGCCGTTGTAGTGACGTATTAGTAAAGGATTCTAAATTGTGGAAATTTTTTGCTTGGCATTGTCCAGCCGAGCCTAAAAAGGATTAATCGATTCACCAAAATAGTTATAAATTTTTACTGGCATTATCTGAATTGTCTTCCCTTTATGCGATAAGCCAAGTTATATAACTTAGTAGTAATTTAACTCGCTAGAATAACCATCAAGCACTACTCGCCGTTTAGTGCTTTTTTATTGTCTGAAATTTAAGTAATCATCTAGTAATATATTAGTTTAATTAAAGTAAATTCAAGTGAAATAAGTAGGGACGTGGGCTGGCTCATCGCTTAAAGTTTATTTCTCAGGGGTGATACTTT
>JBLHVV010000143.1:0-6179 GCA_047628755.1 Crocinitomicaceae bacterium
CACCGCTGATTGGGGGAGGGATTTTAAGAGATCTATAATAAATAAAATTATTCTCTGACGCTTTTACTAATTAAGAGTTTGATTTTAGAAGTCTGGCGACAATAAGATTGGTATGAAAAGTAAAGTGATGACTCAATTGGTGATATAGGTCTTCGCCAGCAGGTGTTAGGTTTCAGTAGAGCACAAGAGGTTTGTATAATTGAAAAAATTTATAGTGATTTTATTTGTTCTATTTGTATATCAAAAATGGGGAGTAATTGATAGTTACCTAAACCCACCGCCTGATTATGCAAAAGCTCATGGAGGTAAAGTTATACTCTATTCAACGCAGTGGTGTGGTTATTGTAAGAAAGCAATAATATTACTAAACGATAATAACATTCCATTTTATGAATACGATATTGAAAAATCACAAGAAGGCGCAAAACAGCATAAAAATTTAGGTGGTAAAGGTGTACCAGTATTACTTATTAATGGCAAAGTTTTAAAAGGCTATAACCCATCTAAAATATTAGCGTTATCAAGTCAAAAATAACCAACCAATCAACATTCGGGTTTATCCGGGCTTAAGATTTATTTATATATAATCGATGAAATACAAACACAGCCTAGTGCAGAAATGACAGTGTTCATTTTATCAGAGAGAGGGCAGGATTTTCAGCTGCTTTTAATTATATTATTCACAAGATCAATTGCACCTGCTATGTATCCGGGTTCGGTTTGAGAAAACTCAGAACCAATTAAACCCAAATTTAAACTTTTCATCTCAATTTCAAATTTATTATGATTAAAATTAGCATGCTTTGAAGGCTCTGAAACATCGGCTGCACTACATATAAATACGTTGCTTGCCCAGTCTATGTAATGAGTGCGAATAGGCGACAGAGCGGCTTCGCCAAATAATTTACCTAACTGACTTACGCAGGCAGTAATCATTTTCTGTTCATCTACAGCAGACCTGTTAATAGCAGGAACGCCTATAAAACCAAATAATGCAGCAGCACTTTTATGGTCAGCACCACTGGCATCACTAATTTCAACCATGGGGCCAACCCTGCTAAAGGCTTGTCCTGACAAACCAGCATCACGCCAAAACGCTTTATCATAAACTGCTACAAATTTAGCTTGTGCCGACATCCATGTTTGTTGTGCTTGTAAGTGGGAGATCAGAGCTTCACTTAATATGCAATTTTCAGCGGCTAAAAATAAAGGGGCTATTTTGCGTGGTGGCATGGCTAGCCATAAATTATGGCACATTAATTCATCGCCGTTGTTGAGCCGTATTTTCCAGATATTATCTAGTTTAGTGATTTGACTAGCTGGGGAGTTTAATAAAATATGTTCTTGGGGAAGGCCATTATTTAATGCTGTAATTACCGCGCCCATGCCGCCTTTTACTCGGTTAGAGAGCATATTCTGTTGACTAGTTTCCCGTTGGACAGGGCTATTTGGTCCTGCCTGGTATACATAATCTCCTTCTGTATATTGTTCAAAAATATCTATTTTCAATTCATCTAACAGCGCTTTCACACTGTGCTGATTAGGCCAAAACCAAGTGGGTCCTAAATCTAAACCCTGTTCAGTGCTTTTAATCCGCCCCCCTAAAGAGTCTCCGGCTTCAACTAACTTAAAATCTAACTGACGTTTAGATAAGTGGCGCGCCATAACACATCCACTAATTCCGCCACCAATAATCAAATGCTCTACAAAACTCATAATTCTACATCTTAAATAATTCTACATCTTAAATAATTCATTAAGCCATTTAGTAATAAATGGTATGGAAAGGTTTTGCCATTAAGTTTAGCCGTATCCTCTTGTTTTAAATTAGTCTGTAAAATACAATAAATCTTGATATCAAGATAAGTTCTTTGTCTCCATACAACTAAACTTATCTATGTCTGTTAGCTCAAACTTATATAGATACAATGGTGTCTTTTAAATCTAACAGCATTAAATGGGCGCTTTTGCCTGACATTTCATATGGGTTAAAAGCAGTGCTGCAAGAGTATTTAATATTAATCGGTTTGGTTAATTTTGAGTCTGGCAGGTAACCCATAGACCAACTATCAAACTCTCTAGCATCAATTTCTTTGTAATCGAGCATGACTATATTAGAGTGCCGTTTGTCGTTCAGAATTTTGTGATATGTCATATTAACTTCGTTTCTACAACCTTCTAGGCATTGTAAAAAGTAATTACTATTAAAGCAAAGCATTCCAGTGACATTTGATTTTTTGTTATGGACACGGGCTTCAGATAAAATGTTTTCTACATCATTACTTTTGAAGCTACTACTTGTTGTACTTGTGTAAATCAACCTAGTTAAATACATAGTGCTTCCTCTTATCTTTAACTAGCTAAACTATAGTCGAGAGAAAGGTTAATGCCAAATATGTTAACGAGGGTAATTTGACATTATGTGCTACTACAGTTGTTCATGGCGTATGTTACCTCAAATATTAACTTTAATGAAATCGGCTACAGTGCAGCTAACAAAAATAATACTTCGGGAACTTTAGTAATCACTTTGCCAGCATGGCAAAGTTACTTTTCAATTTACATAGCATCAATAATTGTTCCTAATTAAAACTTCGAACCTAGTGTCACATAAAGGCTAAGTGGTTCACCCACAAAATAACGCTCGTTACCGAATCCGAAATCTGCTCGTTCAGCATAATCGATATCAAATAAATTAGTGACTCTAGCAGAGGCATTCCAGTTGGCATTGATGTTTAAATTATATCTTAGGTTGGCTAAATCATGACCTGGGTATTCATTCTGATTAGCTTCGTCTGTGTAGTATTTACCAATGTGTATCCATTCTAGCTCTAGGTATTGCTGGTAATCAATTGTCCAGCCCAGTTGCGCGCTACTAATTAGTTTTGGTGATGTATCAATTTGATTGCCGTCTATAATCTCGCTTACTCCACGTGGTGCAACGTTTTTTGTATAGCGGTGATTACCATAACTAGCAGATAAATTAAAGGCAAGAGTCTCAGACAACTGCAGTCTTGTACTTATTTCTAATCCAGTGTGACTGGTTTGACCATCACTGATATTTTCACGGTCGCTATTTTGAAAAATGACATTCTCTTTTTCCATATAATAGGCGGCCATGGTGTAATCTAATTGGGCGTAACTTGCACGATAACCCACTTCTAGGTTATTTACTTTTTCAGACTTTAAATCAGCCACTAATTGATTGTTTTGTAATCGATACAACTCTGTAGCCTGTGGTGCTCGAAAGGCATGAGAAATATTCATAAAGCTTTGACGGTTTTCATCAAGATCGTGAATCCAGCCAATGGTTGAGGATATGTTTTCAAATGAGTCAGATCGATTATTAGGTCGACTATAACGGCAGCCACCAAAGGCACAAGCTATGCCATCTTCCGCGGTGTTACCTGATTGCATATTGTTTATATATTTGTAATTAATGCGTTCGAGTCGCAACCCAACTAATATGAGATTTTTTTCGTTAATAGAATATTTAAGCTGAGTAAAGGGAGAAACCAGTGCTACGTCTACATCAAAGTCATACTGTTTACCAATGGGCAGTGTGGCATTAAGGAAGGCACTGTCACCATTCAAAGCACTGGCTTGAGTTTGTTTTAAGTAGCCTTTACTCTTCTCTAAATCTAAGCCGGTTAATATTTCAAAATTTTCACCAGAAAAATATCTATGACTAACTTGTAAACCAAAAGATTGCTGACCATTTTCCTCTAATGGTTGGCCCGGTAAAAAATGCATCAAGAATTCCATCTCAGTGTTTCTGAAGTAGGGGGTCAGTGACCAATTACTGTTATTATTCTGCCATTCAATTCGGCTATGTAAGCGAAAGCTTCTAGCGTCTCTAAAGGCCTCAGGAAAGTTATTAACTTTCTTTAAAGCCGAATCTTTGTAGGCATCTGGCCCTTGAACATATCCGGCTGTTTCTTGATTTAAATTACTGGCATTTAGCATACTGGTCACATTCAATTTTTGACCTTGGAATTGATGAATCATATCAATTTTTTGTTGATCGAACCCAGAGTCGTCTTTGTAGCCATGGTCTCGGGTGGCATTCACATTTATTTGTAAACCGTGTTGTTTCGATACCTGGGCCGCCGACGTTTTTAGTCGACCATAGCCATGGGGGCCAGTATCTAACGAAATAGACATTGCTCTGTTATTATTTTTAGCTTGATTAAATAAGCTGGTCAAGTTGTTACCAGTGATGACATTAACTGATCCATGAATAGCATTAGCACCATACATTACGCTGCTAGGGCCACGAATCACTTCAATCACTTTAGCTTGTTCTGAATTCGCCTCGAACAGTTGATTAACATTGCATAAACCAGCGGCACGTAACGGAATACCGTCTAACGAAAACTGAAAGGCACCACAACTGCCAGCGCCGGTTAATACCGGAGAACGAATGGCGGTTAAATTCTCTTGGCCATTTCCACGGCTAATCCAGGTGCCAGGAACTCTACTTAAGGCTTCGTTTATATGAATATGCTGAATAGTCGCTAAGTCATCATTATTAACAGCACTGATACTGGCAGCAATATCACGCAGTTGAGTATCTTGCCTGTCGGCACTTACTAACACAGTGTCTAAAAGATTCTCTGTTTGGTCTTTTTTGTCCGTGGCAAAGCTGCTCATTGGAAGTAAAAAAACGAAGGCGGTTCCAAGAATGGGTTTTAAAAAGTAAAGCAAGATAAGCACCGATTTATAATAAAGCTAAGGCTCCAGCTTAAAGGTTTCAAACACGCTTTGTAAGTTCTTTATTAGTATCTATTAGCCACTTTATTTATACGGGAATTTGAAATAAAAAAGCCACTTCAATACGAAGAGGCTTTTCTTTTTTTGTAGTTTCTTTAAATAATCCTTATTCTGTTTTAAACTGAAACAGTGCTCGCTTGTTTAGCAGTAGGAAAGCTGTATTTAATAATGCGTTGCCATACAGTGAACAGTTGCTTGGCAAACGGCCCTGTATTATAAGGTACCCCATATTGGGAGCAGATCTTTTCAACTTCCTTGGCCATAGCTGGGTAGTGCTGTGCTGGCACATCTGGGAATAAATGATGCTCTACCTGGCAGCTTAAATGCCCTGTCAAAATGTGAAACCATTTACGACCTTCCAAATTAGAAGAGCCTAATACTTGACGATAATACCATTGCCCTTGAGTTTCATCTTTGCAGTCTGACGCTTTAAAGGTATGGATGTCTTCGGTGAAATGACCACAAAAAATGATAGTATTAGTCCAAAGATTACGAATAAGGTTAGCCGCTAGATTCCCACTTAATACATACAAAAACGCTGGGAAACAGATTAGCGGATAAAATATGTAATCTTTAAAGAACTGACGCCCAATTTTACCAAAAAAATCACTGCGTAACTTTTGAATTGATATAGGCAAAGAACTCTTCTTCTTACGCTTACCCATGAATACCCGTTCACCTGCAACTTCGTGATAGGCGATACCAAATTCAAAAAATACAGCCAATGCCATATAGGTAAAAAATTGCCATACATTTTTAGGTTTCCAGCGTGTGTCGTCACTCAGCCTTAACAAGCCGTAGCCAAAGTCACGGTCTTTACCAATAACATTGGTGTAGGTGTGATGCTCGTGATTGTGATAACGCTTCCACGAATTACTGTCTCCAGCATTGTCCCAATCAAAGCTTCGACTATTAATATGTTTGTCGTTCATCCAATCATACTGACCATGCATAACGTTATGGCCAATTTCCATGTTGTCTAATATTTTTGACACTGAAAGCAATAAAACACCTACGATCCACAAGATAGGATTGTAAAATCCTAGTGGAATGCATATGCGGCCAACTATCTCATTGACACGTTGAATTCTAATTATTTTACGAATGTGTTTAGATTCTGCCTCACCTACATTCGCCATTACATTCTCGCGAACCGCATTCAGTTGATCAGCAAATTTATCTAATGTGGCCGAATCAGGGCGCGAGCTAAATGATGTTGTCATATTGATATGTCCCTAATGTTATAAGTCTAAAACTACGTCGCCAACAGGCACACTAATACAAAGTTGAATCTCTTGATGACCAGTGTCACTGTATTTTTTTGTTTTTTGATTAAACACGATGCCCGATTTTTTCTGACAAATACACTGATGACATACACCTATGCGGCAGCCACTTACCGGGTT
>JBLHVV010000144.1:0-5833 GCA_047628755.1 Crocinitomicaceae bacterium
ATAAGATCATTACGCCTTACGTCTAACGCCTTACGCCTTACGTCTAACGTCTAACGCTTTACGCCTTACGTCTTACGCCTTACGTCTTACTCGCGAACGCGGGTATCCAACTGATTCATATTAAAAACGTGTTACCACCATGTTTCCATTTTCTATACTGACCACTGGCGCGGGTGCTAATTTACACTTTTTACCTGTAGTGCATTCTCTCGTTTTTATATCAAACGTATAACCATGCCAAGGGCATTTAACGGTTCCATCTACTACATTGCTTTTTTGCAATGGCCCAAGCATATGAGGGCAGGTTGATGAATGCGCCACCAGTTCATTATTAAGTTTAATTAACCGATAGGGATGTCCATTCTGGGTAAACTCATAAGGCAATGTCCTTTCTATTTCAGTGACATCCCCTAGCATTAACGTTTTTTGATAATTATTAACCGTCGCTGTACTTTTATCTGTGCTGTTATTTTGTATTTTCAATTTTTTTAATCGATCTAATTCATTTTGTCGTGTGGCCATCATCCATAAGTCTTGGTCATACAGTTTTGCATAAGTTTCTATATATTCTTCTTCGTACATACCTTTTAAAAACCTTGGGAGCTTAGGGACATAGAAATCTACAATTATTTTTATTTTATGGTCTTCTAGTGGAATAGCATGGGTCCATATTTCAGTTCCTTTTCCTAGGCCAGCCAATGTGCGGGTAATCCAACGATGATTTTCACGATCTAGCTTTAATTCTAACTTCATATAATTCATGAAAGATTTTGGAGTCAAGTAACCAGTAGCCAACCACCCCCATGAACCACTTTTTATAATATGAATTTCTGAAAATGAATCGCTATGTAAATGAGGTAAATGCTCACCGTCTATGGCATTTTCATACATGCGTTCAATACTGATGGGCAGTTCGCGAGTATAAGTTGCTACATGGGACACCTCGTTAGAAAAGGTAAATCGATAGCGACGAATTAGGTCTAGCAAAAATGTAATGACTGTCATGTTATTATTTTTCTTAGTTAGATGGCTTTAAGATTGTTATTGATGCTGAACTAAAGTCGCTTGGGCAAATATTTGAATTAAATTTTGCCTTTCAATCTTTGAATCGTCCATATCAATTCGATGGCGAATACCCGATATGCTACTGACTATTAACTGGGCCAATTGCTTTGTAGTAAGATTTAAACGGCTTAAATTGATACAGCCATTTTTTTCAGAGTCAGACAATACATATTCAAGCAGGTTATCAATGTCATTATAAGCTCGCTTAAAAAGATCAGGGGCAATCTCTTGCCCATAATATTCAAGCTCATGTAAAACCAGTGGATCGATTACGTCTTTAAAGCTGGGTTTTCTCCATTCTTCTAAAAGACAGGCTATGGTTTCCCAGCAAGGTTGGCCTTGTTCATATGCTTCAATAGTCGGTTTGCAGGCCAGTAGGCTGTCTTCGACTATTTTTTGAATAGACTGCCTGAATGCATCTTCTTTATTAGCTAAGTACTTATGCACGGTTACACGGCTGAACCCGCACTGTTCGCTGATCAGCGACATATTTGCACGCTTATATCCATGCTTTGAAAAAACATGCCTAGCGGCGTTAATAATGGCTATTTCGGTATCATTAGTCATATGAATTGATAAATTGCGTTAATTCCTAGCCATTGTTGCAGATATAGATCGGTTTATTGCGTGTTCCATAGTGCCTATTTACAGAATAACACTATGTGTAAAGCTATCAATAAGTTTACACTCAGGCAAATTTTAAATCGGTGGCAAAATCGCCACATAAAACTAAGCTTTAGTACATATTTGAATGGGAGAGCCAATAATGGAACACAAAGGTTTTTTAATTACCTTAATAGCAATGATAGCGCTAGTAGGTTGTGGCGATAGTTCTGACTTAGCTGAGAAAGAAGAACAAGCAACAGTGGTGCAGTTAGCCCTGGTAAAATCAGCTGCTGGGGAAAGCACATTTATGTTCCCAGCAAAGGTAATGGCCAAAACTACTATGGAGCTATCGTTTAGAGTTGACGGTCGCTTACAAGCGGTTAATCTTCCTGAAGGCCAAATGATCAAACAAGGCCAAGTTTTAGCAAAGCTAGACCCTAAGCCATTTGACCGTGCGGTGCGCATGGCTGAAGTACGTTTAAAGCAAGCTAAGTTAGAGCTAGAGCGTAATAAGACAATTGCTATTAAGGGAATTGGTTCAGAGCAATCTGTTGATAATGCGCAAGTTAGCTATGACCTTGCTGGAATTGATCTAGAAAATGCTAAGGCTGACCTAAGCTATTCAACCCTTCGCGCACCCTTTAATGCTCTTGTTTCAAAACGGTTAATTGAGAACAAAGGTTTTATTAAAGCAGGTGCTGCTATTGCACGTCTGCAAGATATATCACGCATTCACTTTAAGTTTGATGTGCCAGAGCGCGTTATTAGCAATTACAGCCGTGAACAAGTTAGCACAGCAACTGCTTACATAGACGGTGCAGTGGATACTACGTTTGATATTGAATACGTAGAGCACAGCACCGAACCTAATCCTATTAGCCAAACATACGAAGTGGTTTACGCCATGGAAATGCCTAATGGTGTGGATATTACTCCTGGAATTAGGGCCACTGTGACTATTAGTGGAGATACCTCGCTTATTCCTCAGGTTTTAGGTGTGCCACTAAACGCGATAATGACCAGCAGTGACGACAAACTTTATGTTTGGGTGTTTGATCAAAATACCATGCGTATTAACAAACAGCAGGTAATCGCAGGGCCAATGGCGGGTACTTGGGTAGCTATATTGTCTGGTCTAGAAAAAGACCAGCAAGTGGTATCGGCGGGTGTTTCTCAAATGACAGAGGGGCTGCTGGTTCGCCCTTTTGTGAAACAATAAGCGGAGCGATCTAAAAATGGATATAGCTAAAGCTTCGATTAGAACCCCAGTTAATACTTGGTTGTTGATTATTATTTGCTTTACTGGTGGATTGATTGGCCTGTCTGAAATTGGCCGATTAGAAGATCCATCATTTACAATTAAAATGGCCATGGTGATAACTCCTTATCCTGGTGCAAGTGCCGAGCAAGTAGAGCGGGAAGTTACCGAACCAATTGAAACAGCACTTCAGCAAATGTCGCAGTTTAAAAAAGTCCAATCGGTCTCTAAACCTGGCGTGTCTGAAATTACTGTAGAAATGAAGTCAACGTTTGACGGCGATGCACTGCCACAAATTTGGGACGAACTTCGTAAGCGAATGGCGGATATCAAAGACAGCTTGCCTACCGGTATTCGTCCTATTCAAGTGGTAGATGATTTTGGCGATGTGTATGGTTTGTACTTTGCACTCACCGCTCCTGAATTTACGCCTTATCAGTTGCGTGAATTTGCACGCCTTATTCGCCGCGATTTATTAACCGTGCCTAACGTTACTAAAGTTGATGTTACAGGGGTACTTAAAGAACAAATTACAATCAACATAGACACATCGCAACTTGCTAACTTGGGCGTATCTCTGCCTGATGTTAAAAGTGCTTTAAGCTTTAGCTTGCGTCCGTTTAGTAATGGTCGGCTAAATATTGAAGGGCAACGCATTCGCATACCTATTGGTGGAGTGGAATCTCAAACCGACTCCATTGAAAATATTACCATTGGTATTCCGGGTACAACTAGTCAAATTCGTCTAAAAGATATTGCAAAAATTAGTTTAGATGTGGTCGATATTCCTGAAGTACTTATTCGACATAATGGACAGCCTGCAATCTCCCTAGCCATAGCCGCTCATAAAGAAGCTAACGTAGTAAAAGTAGGGCAGGCTGTTCGCGACAAAATAGACCATATATTGAAAGAATTACCAGCAGGAATTGGCTTATCACCTATTTATGATCAAGCTAAGGTAGTGGACGAATCGGTAACTGGATTTATAACCAATCTTATTATATCGGTTGCTGTGGTTATAGCGACGCTATGTATCTTTATGGGGTGGCGTGCCGGTGTAGTGGTTGGTGGTGTGTTGTTACTAACTGTTATGGGAACTGTGTTGTGCATGTGGTTATATGGTTTGAATCTCCAGCGAATTTCATTGGGTGCCTTGGTAATTGCCATGGGGATGCTGGTGGATAACGCTATTGTAGTAGCTGAAGGCATGATGCTAAGAATGCAGAAAGGCGAAAGCGCACTCGATGCATCTAGCGTGGTGGTTAAGCAAACTCAAATGCCATTATTAGGAGCTACTGTTATTGGTATCATGGCATTCTCAGGAATTGGTTTGTCCAATGATGATACCGGTGAGTTTTTATTCTCATTATTTGCTGTGATTCTTATTTCGTTATTTTTATCATGGATTTTAGCGGTCACAGTGGCACCTCTACTAGGCAGCTACTTCTTCAAAGTTGGCGATGCAAACGCTCAAACCATCAGCAATGAAAGCTCAATTAGCGCGTTTCATAAACGATATAAATCAGTACTATTAAAGGCGTTAAGAAGTCCTAAAATCACTGTGTCGCTGTTACTGGGCATTACTGTATTAAGCTATATGAGCTTCGGTTTTGTTAAACAAGGATTTTTCCCACCCTCTAACACACCTATTTATTATGTGCATTATTGGGGTCCACAATCTCGCGACATTCGCGAAACAACTAAGTACATTTTAGAAGCCGAAAAGATCGCTTCTAAATATGAAGAGATTGAAACCATTACTAGTTTTGTAGGCCGAGGAGGTACACGTTATACACTCACGTATAATCCAACCCAGCCTAATGAAAGCTATGGTCATTTAATTATTCGAACTAAAGATCGTAACCAAATTCCTGGCTTGATTGAGAAGCTAACCAAAGAACTTCAAGCCAACGACCCAGACGCACGTATTTATAACGAACGTATTGTGTTTGGTCCAGGCAGTGGAGCAAAACTTGAAGCTAGATTTAAGGGCCCTAATGAAACCGTGCTCAGAGAGTTAGCTGATCAAGCTGAAGCGATATTAAATGAAGATGGTAACTTATTAGATATTCGAAATAACTGGCGTCAAAAAGAATTAATATTGGCTCCCACATACGACGAATACAACGCCAGTGTTGCCGGTGTTACACGAGCAGATTTTTCTGATGCCGTTAAATTTTCTACCAGTGGATTAAACCTAGGAAAACTTCGAGATGGAGATTACAGCTTTGACATAATTGCTAAAGCCGTTGCTCCCCATCAATCTAAAGCTGAGGATATAGGTGACTTACAAAAGTTAAATGACGCCTTAGTTTGGAGTCCATTTGAGCGCAGCTATGTTCCATTACGTCAAATAGTTCCTAATATGGAAATTAAATCAGAAGGTTCATTGATTCATCGCCGTGACCGCATAAGAACCATGAGCATATTCGCTGAACCGGGTTTAGATGAAACCGCTGGGGCAGCATTAAAACGTATAATGCCAAAAATAGAGGCCATTGAATTACCAAATGGATACAGTTTAGAGTGGGGCGGGGAATATGAGGGTGCACGAAACGCACAAGATTCTTTAGGTGCAGGATTACCTCTTGGCTTCTTAATTATGATAATAATTAGTATCTTATTATTTGGCAGTGTCCGTGAACCACTTATTATATGGACCATTGTTCCCATGGCCGTGTGCGGTGTTGTGGCGGGATTATTAATTGCAGATTTACCGTTTGGATTTATGTCGCTATTGGGTTTTTTAAGTTTATTTGGCATGTTAATTAAGAATGCCATTGTACTGCTTGAAGAAATCGACATTCAAATAGATTTAGGTGGAGATAAATTTGAAGCGATTGTTACAGCATGTTTAAGCCGCTTACGGCCAGTGGCATTAGCCGCAATTACCACCATATTAGG
>JBLHVV010000145.1:0-5804 GCA_047628755.1 Crocinitomicaceae bacterium
AGCCAATTAGACCAGGTGGTTACTCTTCAAGTTATACCTGAAGACACTGTTGAAGACATTATCATTGGTACTTCTAAAGGAGGAAGCCTAGGACTAGGCGCACTTCTGCTACTTATATTAGCGGGAATTAGAATCCGAAGGCTGCACAATTAGATTTATGACTCGCCTCTATTGAGGCAAAACAAGGCATAGCTTAGTATGATGTTATAATAAAAATTATGTTGAGCAGCCTAGCAGCAAACTTTAGGCATGCGTTTAAAAAATGACCAGGGGTTTCACCAAGCGCTCTGAGGGGTAAGATGTTGTTGGCCGATTAAAACAACCTGCCAACGCAAAGAAGGCCACCTATTACTAGGCAGCCTTCTTACATAACTTGAAACTTGACTGTCCGAGTTATCGATTTTAGCTAATAACTGTAATTAGCTCAACTTCAAATACTAGTGCACTATGAGGAGGAATCGCGCCTTGGCTACCTTGCTCACCATAAGCAAGATCACTTGGTACGTATAGACGCCATTTAGACCCTTCTTTCATTAGCTGAAGTGCTTCGGTCCAACCAGCAATTACACCGCCTACCGGAAATTCAGTTGGCTCGCCACGTTCAACCGAACTGTCGAATACACGACCGTCAGTAAATGTCCCATGATAATGTGTACGTACAGTAGATGCGGCCGTTGGCTGCGCGCCAGTGCCTTCAGTTAATACTTCGTATTGAAGACCGCTTTCTAAAACAGTAATGCCATCTTTCTTAGCGTTTTCAGCTAAAAATTGGTCGCCTTCTTCACGGGCTTTAGCAGTCAATTCCCCTTGCATTTTTTGCATTTCCCCTTGAATAACTTCGTATGCGGCTTCAATTTCGTCTTGAGTCAGAGGCATTTCTGCGTTGCTCATAGAATCTTTAACGCCTTGTACAACACCGTCTAATTCAAAACCAGGGAACTGGTTGCCTTTAAGTTGGTCGCCCACTTGACGACCGATTAAGTAGCTTACTTTTTGTGCTGGAGTATCAATTTTCATAATTTACCTAGCTAAATAGTTAATCTAAAGCCCGCCCCATTAAACCGAGTAGGCTGATATCAATTCGCGCAATATACTAGCATAAAACAAGTATCATTTCAGATCAAAATAAGCGATAAACCTACTATTACGGTAATGACTTCATAAACTCGCTTGATCCATTTTGATCCTGACTTAATAGCAAGGTGAGCGCCTATGTATCCACCAACCAGAGATCCTAATAACAATGCAGGTAGCCAGTCCCACTGAACCTGGCCAATCATGCCAATTGTTATTGCACCGCTGGCATTCCAAAACAATCCAACCGCAATAAGTGTGTGACCAACAGCGTGTTTATAGCTAAGGCCAAACCACTTAACTAACCACATAGTGGCAAATAGACCGGTGCCTGCCGAAAGCGCTCCGTTAGTAAAACCGATTATAAACAATCCCATACCGCCAATAATGTAACCTTTGAGGTGATGGTTTTTATCAACAGTTTTGATGCCTAATTCAGGTTTAAAAATAGAATAGACACCTAAGCTTAGTGTGAGTACACCCAGTGCAACTTCAGCTAGACGATCATCTACTCCGATGATAGTCCAAGCTCCCAATATCACTCCTGGAATACCAGCTAGCAGCATAAATAAATTCAGTCGCCAACTGGTATGGCCTTCCTTTACATTGCGTATAGTTGCGCCTAAACCAAGGGCCACTGTGGCAATTTTATGAGTCCCTAGTGCCACTGAAAATGGCAATCCCATGAAGATTAAAACAGGCAGTTGTATCAAACCTGCACCGCCACCTGCAAATGCAGAAAAAATATTCGCTATGGTACTGACAAAAAATAGTATAATTTGGTCTAACATTTAAATATATTACTAATCATTCTTGATTAACCAGCTTCCATCACTTATTTGGCACAGAATTATGTCCAGTTACGCTCTATATTACTATGATCAATGTCCTTTTTGTCAGATGGTGTTACGTGAGATGCGTAAAACCGATGTACAAGTAGAACTAATGAATACACTAACTAACCCTAAGAATAGACAAGCACTTATTCAAGGAGGCGGCAAAGCAACTGTACCTTGCCTGCGTATTAAAGATGAAAGTGGTAATATGCAGTGGATGTATGAATCTGGAGATATTGCCCAATACCTCAAAAAACTATAAACGTCTTGCTCGCGAATACCCTCGTCTTACTCGCGTATGCGGGTATCCATTTTACTCGCGAATACCCACGTCTTACTCGCGTATGCGGGTATCCATTTTACTCGCGAATATCCACGTCTTACTCGCGTATGCGGGTATCCATTTTACTCGCGAATACCCACGTCTTACTCGCGCATGCGGGTATCCATTTTACTCGCGAATACCCACGTCTTACTCGCGAATACCCACGTCTTACTCGCGAATACCCACGTCTTACTCGCGCATGCGGGTATCCATTGTCTAGCCTCGAACAATCTAGAATAGATACCAGATAGTCAGCACCTAACTTCTGTCAAGACCAAGACTAAACGAGACCCTTCTGTTTTAACAAACGCTCCACTGTATCCACAACAGTTTGGGTATTACTATCCACTTCTAGATTAATCATATCACCCACTGAAGAGTCTCTGTAAGTTGTGATATTTAGAGTTTCTGGAATTAAGTAAACACAAAAGCGTTCTGCTTCAACTTGAGCAATGGTCAAACTACAACCATTTAAACCGATATAGCCTTTGTCAAAAATATAGCCTTTAAATTCATCAGGCATTGCGAACCAAATAATGCAGTTGTTCTCAGGACGGACTATTTCAACAATGTCTACTTGGCCAAATACATGACCGCTTAATTGGTGTCCGCCAATATCATCTCCAAACTTAGCCGCTCTTTCAACATTAACCTCAGTGCCAATGCTTAATGCATTTAAGTTTGTAGTGTTTAAGGTGGCCATCATAACGTCAAAGGTCACCGTGTTTTGCTCTATTGTTGTAACCGTTAAACAAGTGCCATTTAGAGCAATGCTGGCACCCGTTGTTAAGCCTGGCAGCATGTTACTAGGCAGCTCAAGAGTTAGACTCCACAAGCCAGTTTGCTTAACGATATTAGTAATGGGTAGCGATGATTGAACTATTCCGGTAAACATAGAAATTTCCTGTTATTTATAACCATATTATGAACTATACTAATCCCTTATTCCTCTTAATATTTTCATATATATGTCACGTAAGTTAGTCGATAAAAAAATAGGCTTGGTATTATCTGGCGGTGGCGCTCGAGCAGCATATCAAGTGGGCGTACTTAAGGCCATCTGTCGGCTATTACCCAGCGACATTAAAAACCCATTTAAAATTATATGCGGTACCAGTGCAGGTGCCATTAACGCTGTGGCTCTGGCCAGTTATTCTGGTCACTACAAACTGGGAATTCGCAGTTTAGAAAATATTTGGAAAAATTTTAGCAGCGATCAAGTATACAGGACCGATATAAAAGGCGTTTTTGGGTCCTCCTCTAAATTCTTGCTCAACACTTTATTTGGCTATAAGTCAGGAGAAGCCGTGTCTCTTTTGGACAATACACCACTCAGAGGTTTATTAAACAAAGTTATTCAATACGAAAACATTCAAAAAGCCATTGATAATAAAGATCTACACGCTATATCAGTGACAGCATCCGGTTATGCTAGTGGCGAATCTGTTAGCTTTTTTCAGGCTCACAGCTCCATTAAAAACTGGCAAAGATTACGCAGGGTAGGTTTAAGGCAACGGATTAATGTAGACCACCTACTGGCATCTTCTGCTATTCCTGCAGTCTTTCCTGCTATACAGTTAAATCGAGAGTTCTTTGGGGATGGCGCCATTCGTCAACTAGCCCCCATAAGTCCAGCTTTGCACTTAGGAGCAGAAAAGGTACTGGTAATTGGTGTAAGTGGTACAGCCCACAAACGAAAGCAACGGGAAACCATGAAAGACTACCCAAGTATGGCAAAAATAATGAACCATATGTTTAATGCTGCTTTCTTGGACAGCATGGAAAGTGATGTGGAACGGTTAACACGAATAAACAGCACATTAAGTAAAATCCCTGACCGAGTCATGGTTGAAGAAGGCATTACCTTAAAACCCATAGAGATACTTGAAATAAACCCAAGCATATCTATCGATGAGATTGCTGCAAAACATGCTAGAGAACTTCCCAAGTCGCTGCGCTTCTTCTTAAAAGGCAGCGGTACCACTAAAAAAAGTGGTGCTGGTGTTTTAAGTTATTTATTGTTTGAACGAGGGTTTTGTCGAGATTTAATCCAGCAAGGTTATGATGATGCGATGAAACGTAAACAAGACATTTTAACATTTTTTTGTGAAGATGTTACTGACGACATTTCGATTAAAAAATAATAAGCTGGATAACATATTAACAGTCCAACAAGCGTACCAATCACTACTATCTGACTAATAAAGCAATTGAGCTTAATCTAAAGTCAGGCTAACATAGTGTAAAAAAGCGATGGATTATGCGCGCACTATTATTTCTAACAATATTTTTTAACTCAAATTTAACTCATAGTTATCCTATCGATTATTCCATAGGTTTTGGCTTGGGCCAAGCATGGACTGAAGCTGTATTTAATGATCCTATTAGAAAGCTTGACTCTTTAACTACCGAGACTCCTAGCTATTCAGTTGTAACCAATGGTTCTAGGCCGTTTAACCTTTATGCCAACCTACGCTTTAATGAGCATTATGGATTTGAGCTTGGATACATCAGCTATGGATCTATAAAATTTAATAAAAGTCTGATTACAGCCGACGATAAAGGTATTATTGAAAGTAGATTAAGGGAGGCAACTATTTTAATTGGTGGAATTTATCTCAATCACGTGATTTATTTACCAATATCTGAACGTTTTCTAATACAAGCTAAGGCTGGTTTGGTTGTTGGCAATAGTGAATACAGCGATATTGAAACACTAACGATAGAACCCCAAGATATCGGTTCTAGTCAGCAGACAACGCAGACAATCACTTCTGACTCAGAGGCTTTAACTGAAATTCAACTGGCTGCAGCATTACTTTATCGAAGCACAAATAAAACCGTTTGGCGTTTACAGGTTAGCCAACTTTCAGTTTCTCACGACGGTGAAAACGAAAAGTTTACCCAGTGGTTTACCCAAGTTTCATATGAAATAAAGATATAGAGAATGAATAAATTGAAAATTATTATCACTAGCTTTATATTATTTTTTGCTTTTTTAGTGAATGGGTGTGCTTCTATGCTTAGTGGTCATCAGCAAGATTTAACCATTAAAACACATGAGCTAGCTGAGATTTTTATAAACGATCGCTATGTAGGTACTGGCTATGCAACGAGGTCGGTGGCCAGAGACCAAGCACATCATGTGCGAGTTGAAATGGGCGAATGTACTCGATTTTTTACTACCCAAGCTCGTTTTAATTCCACCTCACTTTTAGGCTTAGTCATAGATGCAGGCTTGATTAGTATACCAATCGACTTTATAACCGGCGCTGCTTGGAAAGTTTATCCAGATAAAATTAAAATGCAGCCAATTTGTGAAAAACCAAGTTAGTCCATAACGATGGCTGGTCTTGCACGTGATTAAAGACCGTCTCACTCATAAATAAAACCCATCTTACTCGCGAACAAACCCGTCTTACTCGAGAACAAACCCGTCTTACTCGCGAACAGACCCGTCTTACTCGTGAATGCGGGTATCCATGTTTCAGTTTTGAGTAATCCAAAATGGATACCAGATAGTTAGTTCCTAACTTCTGGTAAGACGAAGGTTGTTGCGAGTATCACAG
>JBLHVV010000146.1:0-5755 GCA_047628755.1 Crocinitomicaceae bacterium
TTATTTAAAAATTATCTTATAGTGGATTTATAAATAGACGAAAAAAAGCCCAGCATTATAACTGCTAGGCTCTACCCGCTTAAATTATTTAATTACTATTTATATAGTTTTCTTAATGACAATGCCTAATTCCTTCTTCTTCATGGCAGCCATTTTCATCCATCTCTCCCTCATGTGCGTTCGAAATTGGGACTAAAAAAATCACTAATAAGAGCATATACTTTGTCATATTTTATACCTTAATTACCTAAGAGGTTATTTTCTGTAATTACATCCAGATCTACACTAGCAGAATACAATTGTTCTTTATAGATCTTTGCTTCTTTTTCACTGACCGCTGATTTAATCTTACAATCCTCTAGGCTTTTAGATTGAGTAATATAGATTTTTTGACTGCCTTCATTCTTAACTAGACAATAGTTTAAGTCTCTTTGCGTATATCTTTTTTCAGAATTGCAATTTGTCAATGTTGTAACATTACTCAAGATTGCTGTATTGGCATTGCTTCTCTCCTTGTCTAATTGAATTGACATATCTTTCAGTTGACTGCGATTAACATCACATTCAGCCATTTTTTTCAAGGCATCGACAATCGATATTTCTTGAGCACCATCCTTATTTTCACAGGCTTTTGTCAGCACTGTATTTTTATTTATCAGCATGGCCAACTCATTACTTTTATTTCTATTAATCAAATTCACTCCTGTCAGCTTATCCTCACAACTTCTCATACTAATAGAAGCTCTGGATTTAATTCCAATAAGCTTTTCTTCTAATGCTATCTTACTTCTATGGCTAGAAATTAGTTCACCAGCAATTTTATAAAATGTATTCCTGCAGATATCTCTTACAGGAACAGCCTTCACTAAAATTGGTACTGGAGTTTTACAAGACAATTTATTATTAGATTTTTCCATTTCTCCTCTTGCCCTTGATGACCCTAAATTGAACCCCAGTTCTACCGCTTCAAGGTCAAATTCTTCTGAGTCAACAACTTGATCTGTAAAAGAACACCCTGAAACAACCTTGTAAATATAAAGTTCATCTGTCGCCGAAACATTTGAGCATTGATTTTGCAATTCTAATACACTGTTTAGATTAGGCTTTGGAATTTGATTAAACTCACTTTCACTTGTTCTAATTTGACCACTAACCCAATTTCCGTCCATACCAAAACTTACAAGCTCAGCACCAAATTTTAGATTAGCGGCTATTTCCCAGCGTTCGAAGACACCATTGATATCACTGCTTTTTATATTATTATTGTCAAACGAAGATTCAGCTATAGCTGATATACCGCAAGGGCCATAAATAGCGTATCCAGAATTTATGCCTGTAATACATTTACCTAATATTGAAGCTGCAGAGGCACCGTCATTAATAGCGTACATATGTACGGCTTGAGCTAAACGATTATCAGGAGACATTCCTTTTATGAAGTACCCAATGAATACAGCTAAAATAGTCATACTTAACCACAAGACTTTATACATAATTCTTACCCCCTAATTTTTTAATTTACTGTAACAATATTCAATATAAATCATTAAGATTGGATTCATAGGGCTTTCACCTACTAATTAAAAAAAGTCTATTCTTACCTAATACAATGGCATTAAAATTAAAACCTATACAAAATATTTTATTATTTTTATTATTTTTATTATTTTTAAAATATTTATAAAGCATCTTATCAAATAAACTGTCACCTCAAAAAAAATAAAATAAATGCTATTAACATAAATATCAATACTAATATTAGATACCATATTTTGGGTGAGTTTATTGTTGATTTGTTTTTCGATCTGTAATAAAAAGTGTTGGCTGAAAAATACATAACGATAAGTTTAGAGTTGCTTGTTATGAATTCTTAAATTACTGATTTAAGTATCTAGATTGTTTCCGCATAGTATTTTTTATGAAGATCGTGCAGAATCTGAAAGTAGTTTTTTATTTGATCACGCTGAAATTAAAGTACGTACTAATAAAGTGCTCTTACGATAAGCGAATATCAATGGCCTGCTTCGGCTGGCTTTCCCTCTGTCAGATAAAAGGAGTTAACCTCGTTGCTTGTTAAATAACGCCACTGGCCCAATTCAACATCCAAAGAGACTTGGCCAATTTTTTCTCGATGCAAGCGTTTAACCCGATTACCTACCGCTCGAAACATGCGCTTAACTTGATGAAATTTACCCTGGGTAATTGTCAGCAATACTTCGTTAGGGCTTAGTACCATGACCTTTGCAGGCCGTGTTGGCTCATCTATGCCTACCAGCATAACCCCCTCTTCAAGCTTTAATATCGCGTCTTCAGTAAGCTCATCACGTAACGTCACACGGTAAACTTTTTCACACTCAGCGCTGGGCGTAATTATCTTGTAAGTCCAACTCCCGTCATCAGTCAAGAGTACTAAACCTGTTGTATCAGCGTCTAAACGCCCGACAATATGCAGCTCTGATTTTTTAGTCACGTCTATATAGTTAAGAATTGAAGGGTGACTTTCGTCCACATTCGAACACAAGGTATTGGCAGGTTTATGGATTAAGATATAGCGAAAAGGTCGAAGTGTCAGTGGGATATTATCCAGTGTTACATGATTATTATCATGAACCTGAGCCGCACCATTCGAAAAGACTTTATGGTCTATTTTCACTTGTCGGCGCTGCAGTACCTCAATGGCTTCGTCTCTATTTAGCTCAGTACTTTTACAAATATATTTATCAAGTCGCATTCGACAATTTACACCCAGAAGAGAGTCAGTGGGGCCTCACTTTATTTGAAATAATCATTTACCCAAACCGCAGTATAACTTTACATCTAGGGTCAGGTCTTGTCTTTTGCACTTTTCACAATTCGGTTTATCCATGAATAGTGCTTCTCAAACTTCAAACCTACCCAATACTAACCACACAAGAACTGGAACAGCATTATGCGCAGCTAATAAAACGACAGTTTATGTAAAATATAGCCTCTACATGCAATGCTTGGCTGCAAAAACTCGTGAGAGGCTGTGTGTGGCATGGGCGCATTAGCGGTGGCCATGACAATAGCTTCGGGATAAGCACTGGCACCGCCGCAAGAAGATGAGGGACTGGTGACTTCAAGGGATCAAAGTCCTTGATGAGGTACTCGGCCCTGTTAAGTAATTTTTAAAATGGATGACCGAGGTTTAAATATCAAATATTTAGACCCTTGAAATGGACTCCTTGAAATGGAAAGAAATCACTCTCGTTTTGATTTTACAAGTGACAATACAATACCAAGTTGACCGAAATAGTAGAGTTGAATCACAAAATCTCGATTGACTTCGAATAGATAGAGATTTACAGCATAGAGTATTCCATTGAGTGCAATCCCCAGGGCACCAAGAAAAGCAAACCACCCTGTGTAACCAGATACATTCTGGCTATTAATCATTGCAGAGGCACGCCACAGCATGACACAAATGACTGTCTGATAAATGGCCCCGGAAATTTTCATTTCTCCCAGAGCTGGAAAAAGCGCAATATAGATCCCAGCCGATATAACAATATAAAGCGAAAGCAGCCAGACCTTAAACTGCTTGTTTTGTAGGGTAAAGTAGGCGCTGTAAAGCAGCATTACCACAACAAAGATAGCGACTCCGGCCGTCGTATTCTGCCACTCCAAAAGAACATCCCCTGCCATAGAAAGTAGCAGCCCAAGCTGGACAAAATTTCTTGAAGTAGATGGCACTGCTCTCCAACTGAAAATCAAAAGTAATACAATCGGAACAATCTTAGTTAAGTATCCATAGGGTTCTTCTCTTGTGTAACTGAATATTGCAGCTGCCATAACAAACATAGAGAGAGAGATGGCGTATCTCTTTGCTAAATAGTACATGGTATTCCTCAAAGACAAATTCTATTAAAATTCTATTAAAATTCTATTAAGCCATTCATGTTAAGAGAATAGCATGAGTTATCCCAAACTCTTTTCATATTGTATTTTTCTAAATCTTCCATAAGTCAAAGACAACAGAGACACCCATCCTAATACTGCATTGTATGACTGTCTGGTTAGCAGTTGGCTAAAAACAGCTTTAGTTTTTTGGCTAGTAGGGTTATGAGTTTTTTGTTTTATTTTGGCTATTTTGATGTGTTACGCACTTACATGCTAATACACCCTTAATGTTAAATATGCTTAATATTAATTACTTACGACTTTCACTGTACTTCATTTTTAACTCCCTGTTTAATATAACTTCAAAAAGAGAGATTCTAAGGTGAATATGAAGAAGCTTAAGGACGAAAAAGAGCTGATTAAGAAAGCTATTTTATTAGGTATGTCATACGCAGAAAAAAGAGGTGTGGCCAAGTTTGAGGCTACCGACTCGGCTTCTGAAAAAATAGAATACGTGTACCGCTTGTTTGTACACGATAAAATTATTCAAGCACTGCCAGAAGACCAAATATCGCAAAAATCTATGGCACATAAGCTGGCTATTTGGGCGTCTAAACAGAAAAAAGCTTAAACCCTGACCAGTAAATTTGAAATTTTAGGTCAGGTATATAAGGGGGTTTTTTAACCTTTACTTAACCTTTACTTAACATAGTTAAGCGCGCAAACCTTATTACCACTTGGGTCACGTAGGTAAGCTAAATTCAAAGATAAAGCCCCGCCTTCACGCAATCCTGGCGCGTCTTCGCAAGTTGTGCCGCCATGTTCTAGGCCGGCTTTATGCCATGCGTGTACTAGCTCGCTAGATTTAGCATGAAAGCCAATGGTCGAGCCATTGCCATGACACGCAAGCTGGCCATCTATAGGCTTGCTAATTGCTAGCACTCCAGTCTTTGTATAATAAAAGCAGCGGCCCTTTTCGTCTATTACACCTGGCTTGTATCCCATTACACCTAATATGGCATCGTAGAACTTTTTTGATTCTTGTATATCGTTGGCGCCTAACATAACGTGACTAAACATGTGGTTTTCCAGACTATTTATTAGATTTATTATATGTGTTAAAAACTAAGCTAGATTAACCCATATAAAAAAATCAACAATCCCATTTAGTAATTAACGTATTTATAGGTCTTTATGCTATAAAAATCATCTACTGACCCGGTTAAAATCATTGTAATACAGACACAACGGCTCTGGCTGACTAAAACATATATTATAATGGGCATATGAGACAGGATTGGTCTTCTGCGATATTATTTGTCGCTGTGGATTAATAATTTAGTTGTCATTATAATTTCATACTAGTCAGTATCAACAAACACTTTAAAGGAAAATTTATTATGATCACTTATTTTTACTGGCTGTGCGTAGTATTGCTAGCTGCTACGGTACTTTATGTTGCTGGTGTGAAAATTAAAAACTGGAAGTTTGCAATTATTGCCGCATTAAGTATTTTGATTACTGGGTCTATCGCTTACTTCTTTCACTTTCAGCAGGTGTTTGTTAAAAATTGGGGCGGTGTGATGACAGTGACCATTCCTGATGGTCAGTATCATATGATGGCCACCTGGAAAGATGATAATTTATGGATTGAGAATTATGATCCTAAAACGAATATTTGTCATTTTAGAGAGTATTCGAAGGGTGCTGTGCTTGAGGGTAAGGTGCTGATTAAGAATTGCAATCCGTTGATTGAGAAGTAGTGGGTCTCTGATAACTATATGCGGGGATGACGGGGTGGTTGTGAGTGATTATATGACTTTATTTGGATGATGGATTACTGAGATGGATACCCGCGTTCGCGAGTATGACGGGCTTAGAAAAGGTGTATGAC
>JBLHVV010000147.1:0-5588 GCA_047628755.1 Crocinitomicaceae bacterium
TTGGGTATGCTAGTTTGACGTAGAGCGGTTGTTAAATTGTATTCTTCACTTGAATGATGAATCACATGGCTGGCCCAGCCTATATTAATGGTATGGCCAAATCTATGGTTCCAGTAATAACAAAGGTCATAAATAACAAATGCTATTATCCATGTTGTTACGCTATCTTCCCATGTGAACAGCGCAAAGCTTTCATATGTATAGGCATATAATGAAAGCGGCAAAAGTCCATAAAGCGCTCCTGTAATTCGGCTTAAAATCCCTATGGACAGCGAATTAATCGAATCATTAAGTCTGTAATAGTCAGTACCTTTGAAATGATCCCATAATAGTTCGATTGCAATTAAAATAAAAAACCCTGGTATGGCTAACAAAATAAAATTCATAACCAACTCCGTTAAATTCTTTTAAAGCTAAGAGTGATCAAAAAGTAAAATACTGCTACGGACACATGATAAGAACCAATCATTAGATCTTGGTCTTTTATTACAGCTCCCCAAACTAGAGTACTTAATAACGCTACTACGGCTAAAACTAAGAGTGATAAACTCGTTTTATCCGATTTAATACAGAATCCTATAAAAGCCAAGGCCATCAATAAAATTATCATACTTAAAAATGAAAGTTCGGTGAATATATTAATAAATAGCGATGCGAAAGCAGCTAGTATTAACCCAGCAGAAATTAGTTTACTTAGCTTGCTGTGCAAGGCACCCCACGCGGCAGCAATAATAAAAGTTGTTAATGCAGTGTGTTTTGAGATGAAAGCAAAGTATTGATGATAGGTATTCACGTTAACAGTCGTTAAAAACATAATTGCGCCAAGTCCTGCCGCCACCAATGTAATCAACAGGCTTACCCTATAAAGGGTGCTTATATGGTTATGATTAGATGGTAAAGTTATAAGTGCATATATTATGCTGCCAATAATTAAAAATTCGGTTAATCCAGATATCATCATATAAAAGAGGCTCTTATTTTATTGTTGTTATTAAATAGTTATCATTGACCAATTTCTGCCACTTAAAGAGTTAATTTCTAGTGTGTTTATAGTCACGTTTCAATGTCTATAGTATTAATCAGATCAGTCTAATGGGCTATGACAAAAGGTGACAGCTTATGACTTATGAAGCCTTTGAACTTAAAATGAAGGTATTTAAAGTAATATTAGAGTGCTTAGCAAAATTCTTTGAATTGCTCATCGGCCAGTATTAATGCTTCTTTGTAGACCAAATCCATAGTGTCTAGTGAAAGGCCATAATCATCTAGTTTCTGTATATTTATGTCTCCAAGACGTCCCTCTTGAAGGCATTTAGCAGTATGCAGAGTCAATCCCAGGTCACTTGTATTGGAGAGTATGGCTGTTTCCATTTCCATCGGGAGTTGAAGACTTTTAACTATTTCTAAAATAGGTCGATCTAAAAAAGCATCAAGTAGTGAAAACAAGCCAACGGTGTAATATTCATGAGTAGGGTGCCTGCCTATCTGTTCGCCCAGTTTGGAACATATAATAGCCCGTTCTAAGCTGGTTTGCCGTAATGCTACGGCCTTGTCCTCAAGTTTCCCTAAAGCAATTAACGAAGCCCAACTGCGCACATTGGACATGCCGAGGCTTGTAATGGCTTGTTGCAAAGATGTACACTTTTCAATACGTGCAAAAGCCGATGAATTAACCAGTCTCAACAGCTTAAAACTCATTTGAGGGTCTTTAGATAAGGTTCTAGTCATTGAAGCGGCGGTTACACTTGGGTCTTGAAGGTCCTGCAGAAGCTTCAACACTAACATTTTATTGTCGGGCATTGACTGACCTTCAATAATTTGTGGTCTACTTAAAAAATACCCTTGAAATAAATCAAATCCCAAGTTTTTACAGAACTCATACATTTCATGAGTTTCAACTTTTTCAGCTAAAAGTGTCAGTTTTCTGGGTTTAAATACCTTAGCAAAACGTTCAATTTGAGCGGTCGAAAGGGCAAGTACATCAATTTTTACAATATCCACAAGAGACAGAAGCGGAGCACTATTTTTATCTAAAATAAAGTCATCAAGCGCAAGTTTACAGCCTTCCTTTCTCGCATCTTGTATGGCGCTTATTAATTCATCGTCAACCTCAATGTTTTCTAAAATTTCAATAACATATTGACTAGGGTCGAAAGGCGGCCTTTCTAAAATTAGATTTTTGGTGAAATTTATGTAAGCAGGATGTTTACCACAGATAGACTCAAGCCCAGCTTCACCAAAAGCATTCAGTAACACTTCGCTTGTGGCTTTGTCACCACAGGTAAATGAAGCCCCATTAGAAGACACTCCACCTCTAAATAATAACTCGTAGGCTGCTATCTCTAACAATCTGTTGTAAATAGGTTGCCTTGCCAGTAGGGCATGTCTGTCTTTTACCATCAATTTATCTAATTATTCAGAATAGTTAATTACTAGCTTAGCTTAAAGTGGGCAAAGCTGTAGCTTGAGCTACACTAATTCAAAAGGACAACGAATAGGGTGTAGGTTTTTATGTCTGGTGTATTATCAAACGTCGATCAAAGAACTAAGCTGGTTGGACAGAATCGGTTAGAACTACTCATGTTCAATATGGGAAGAGGTCAGGCATACGCTATAAACGTATTCAAAATTCAAGAAGTCTTGAGGATGACCAAGTTAACTCAGATTCCAGACTCTCATCCTGTAATCAGGGGTGTAACTCATTTACGTGGACAAACATTGCCAGTGGTAGATCTTAGCCATGCCATTGGAATGGGTCCGATACAGATTAATGAGAATACAACAATGATCGTGACCGAATACAACCGCACCATTCAAGCTTTTTTGGTGGACGGTGTAGAGCGAATCGTAAATATGAACTGGGAAGAGATTATGCCGCCTCCGAAAGGAACGGGAAAGTCTCATTATTTAACAGCTATAACCAAAGTTGAAGGCAAAATAGTCGAAATTATTGATGTTGAAAAAGTTTTAGCCGACATAGTGCCATATGAAACATCTGTTTCAGACGGTGCGGTGGACTTAGATATTATGGCGCAAGTAACTAATGCAGGGCTTAAAGTGCTAGCTGTAGATGATTCTGCTATTGCGCGATCACAGGTAAAAGAAACACTTGTCAGTATGGGGATAGAGGTTATTCAGGCCAACGATGGCCTAGAGGCTTTGAATATGCTGAAGAAAATGGCAAAAGACGGCCCCATAAATAGCCAGCTGTTGATGCTAATTACCGATGCCGAAATGCCTGCTATGGATGGTTATATGCTAACCACTGAATTACGTAATCATCCCGATCTTAAAGATATGTATGTGGTATTACATACGTCTCTAAGTGGAAGCTTTAACGAAGCCATGGTAGAAAAAGTAGGTTGTAATGCTTTCCTTTCCAAGTTCCAACCGGATGGTTTGGCTGCTGCCGTCGAGGTCAGGGCTAAGCAATTATTTGGTTAAGTATTTTGGTTTCAAATTAGACCAGTAATCAAAATACTTGGAGTTAAAAAATATGGATCTAAGTATCACATATTTATACCTTTAAAATTTCATCTATTAGGTAAGGCGCTTTAAATGGCTGTTAAAGAATTTATTTCTCGTTATGTATCAGTTTTGATCGTAATACCATCTTTATTTCTAACCATTATCGTTTGCGTAAATTTAATAAAAAACAGTCAAGAGGCTAATTATGCTTCTAACGGTGTTGATCTTCTATCCTTGTCTGATAAGGCTGCTGGTCTAGTACATGAGTTACAAAAAGAACGTGGCATGTCCGCCGGATACCTTGGGTCAAAAGGAGTGAAGTTTAAACAAGAACTAATTACTCAACGCAATCTTGTTAATGAAAAACTTAGCTCGTATACCACTTTTACCAATCAATATAAAAGCCAATTTAACGACAGCCTAAATGCCAGCATTAACAGTGTATTAGTGTCATTAAAAAAATTAACTGTAATACGATCCCGAGTGGACAACCTTAATATATCTCTAGCCGATGCATTAAGCTTTTACACTACACAAAATAAGGCACTTATTAATCAGCCGCTGGCACTGATTAAAATATTAGACTCTAAAGGTGTGGTTCAAGGGTTAATTGCTTCTTACAGCCTTATGCAAGTAAAAGAAAAATCAGGTATCGAACGGGCTGTTTTAACGAATATTTTGGCAGTTAAAGAATTGAGCGAGAATAATAAAAAAAGGCTTTATACGCTCATTGCGCAACAAGACGCTTACCAAGATACTTTTTTAAAGTCTATGCCTCATACTGGTGACTGGGTTGATCGTTACAATAAATTTGTAAGCAGTTCGGAAAATAAAAAAGTTGATAGCCTTCGTCAGCAGGTTTTGGGTGAAGCACTAAGTGATACATTTTCTGTGAAACCAGAAGCTTGGTTCTCAGCGGCTACCGACAGAATCGGTAAGCTTAAAACTCTAGAAAAAGACAGTATTTCTGCTATGCACAGTATGGTCAAAGATATTTACTCTAAAGCTTTGAACACCATTAGCATTGAAATTTTATTGTTGGCGGTGGTATTAATATTGACTTATTTGGTGTTCATGACAGTTACTAATATGGGTCGCCAGTCAAAACGCATTAGCAATACCATAAGGTCTATAATTGAGAGTCATGATTTAACTCAAAAAATTCCAATATTATCTCAAGATCACCTTGGTAAGTCAGCTGCAAGGTTTAATGAGTTACTAGAAGCAATTCGTAGCGACTTTCTTATTGTTGCTCAAACGGCATACGAGGCAGTAGCATCAACTCACGATGCTGTAGTATCAGTTGTTGAAAGTGATAGCAATATTGTAAGACAACAAGAAGCAACCGCCAGTGCGTCGGCTGCTGTTGAAGAGATATCCGTGAGTGTGGCTGATATTAGTACGCAAATTAAAGCTTCTGCTGTTTCGATATCTACTGTTGTGCAAGAATGTGACGATGGCAGAGGGACAGTACTAAAAGCTTTGGGCAGTATCCAAGGCGTGGCCACTGAGGTAGACAGCTTAAATAAGGTCATAGGTGCACTTAACGATGGTGTTGTGAATATTTCAAGCGTGCTCTTGGTAATCCAGTCTGTGGCAGATCAAACTAATTTACTGGCCCTTAATGCCGCAATTGAAGCGGCGCGAGCTGGTGAGCACGGTCGCGGTTTTGCTGTGGTAGCCGATGAAGTTAGAGCGTTAGCCAGAAGTGTTCATACATCTACCGAAGAAATTGCTACTATTATAAGCGCTTTGCAAACAGATTCTAAAAAGGCCATGTTAGGCTTGGTCAAAGGCCAAGAAAAATCTAAGTTGGCAGTGGAATTGTCCAGTGAAATTGATAATGCATTTGGTAAAATATTAAATAGTATCGAGATTGTAGAAAGCATGAGCAACTCAATTAGTATTAGTACAGAAGAGCAGACTAAGGTTGCACGAGAGGTCAGTGAGAATGTGTGCGAAATTGAGCGAATGTCCACAGAAAACATGCGTGGTGCTATTGAAATTGGTCAATCAGCGAGTAAATTATCAGAAGTTACAATGACATTACTTGATGTGGTCAATGTCTATAAATTTGAAGACGCAGATCGCTATATCGTCCCCAGTGAATGGAAATATGG
>JBLHVV010000148.1:0-5570 GCA_047628755.1 Crocinitomicaceae bacterium
ACTCGACCGTTATTATCTTTAATTTGTACTTGCCCATCAGCAAATACAAAAAAGCGCCCGCCTTTTTCTACTTCTCTTAAATCGGCTTTAAAGAAAAAGTTTAGGTCACCAGTGCCACGGCTAACCCGTAAACCTAACTTAGTTAAGCTTTCGGCTAGGCCACTTCGAATCTCACTGCCGGCATTATTGCTGGCCGTTAAAGAAACTTTTAGGCCATCAAACAAACCTTGTATGCGTACTTCGACCACTTTTAACTCGTCGCCCTTATACTCAGTACGATTATTCATATGAATTAGCTGAAGCTGTTCAGCTAAGCGTGAGCGCTGCTCTAACAAACCCAATGCAGGACTAATACTTTGCAATTGTTTAAGAGTTGTCTGGTCATTAGAAATGCTATTAGATAAGTCGATCACTTGCTGGTCCAACGCTAAAATTCGCTGGCGCAATTTACTCGACGCATTAATTCTATCTAGATGCACCAAGCTATAAGCTACTTTGCCCACCACATCTACATAGTTTTCTATAATCTCTAGGTTATCGATTTCAGCTTGTGGAATCGAGCTAGAAATTTGATTTCGGACGGTTTTAACTAACTGGGTTTGCTTGCCCGTTTGACGTATCTCTTGAGTGTCTTGCGAAAAATTACCTTTAATAGTGACCTTAAGCTTTTGTATCATAGTTACTCTTGCAGCATCTTGTGCTTGCTGAATAGCCTTGGCTTCATCAACATAAACAGGCGCACTACCAACCCCATACACGTGACCAGCTGTAGCTGGCTCGTTAACAATCCAGTCGGGCTTAGATTGTATTTTTTTAGTAGGATTAGAAACGCATGCGATCAGCCCAAAGCTAATTACAAGTATGCTTGTCAGTTGTAACTTATTCATTCAATGACCTCAGGTTTAAAACTAATTTGTCTTTATTATAAACGCCGATTTACCAGCCAAAACTAGACTTTTCTTGAAACTTTTTAAGTTTTTTCTGACCGTTCCAAACCTCTTCATTACTTTCCATGTTAATCAGTTTTAAATCCACTTGGTAAGTCGTTACTCGACTACCATCAACCTGATCTACAAAAGAATTAATCGATCCAGATAACGCAAAGTCAGCGGCTGTTTCTTGTCCCATTTCTTTTGCATTGCGTGAGTTCAATTCTTGATCAGCACGTTCAGAACGAATATCTTCACGCTCTGCATTACTGGCAATGAATCTAGCATCGCCACTGCGAATAATTGCACGCTTTAGATCATTTAAGAATGTCTCTGAAGAAATATGCTCATGACTTTTATTACGAACACGCTGGATAATCACCGTTGGCTTGTCACCACCACTAGCCGATCTAAAGTCACTAATCCAAGGAAATGACAGCATGTCAGTGACCATTTCTGTACTTACCAACGATGAATCCTTATCGTTCCACTTGTCAGTCAGGGCGATTTCTTGGCTAGCATCCACTCGGCTTACCTGTGTACTGCCGCAGCCAGTGAGTAAACCCGCACTTAAACTCGCTACTATAGCGAAGGGTACAATTTTGTTTAGAGATCTTTTCATAGATATTTTCCTTATTGTCCGTATCGGTAAACTACAGTGGACCAAACTCTAGGGCCACTGTTTTTAAACTAAGTTCTATTTTAAAACTATTTGATTAACATGGCCTGTAGATTTATTCGTAAATGAACGTATTTTCCACACGGTCATCTCTCCTTTTTGAATATTTACGCTGTTAGTGTGCGTTTTAACATGGCCATCAGAAAGTTGACTTGATAGCTTTAATTCATGGAGCCCTTGCTCTAGTGCTATGCGTTTAACGCGTATTTGTCCCGGCAACGTTAACCAATTTCGAGTTTCTGAAGATGAAGTAGCGGCCGTGGTGATTTTACCTAGAAAACTAAATATGGCTTCAGCTTGAGCGTTTCCATTCCCTACCAAAGACGCTACTTTAGCGGCCGTTAAGCCCTTAAACGCTTCACGAGCCATGGCCTCTTGCAAGTCCCCTGTGGCCGTAAGTAATTGTTGCTGAACCGCTATATGCACCAGAGATTGACCAATTATCATATCTTCGTTTTGGCCGTTCACCATCAACATAGACGACTTAGGTAATTTGAAGCTGGTAACGCCATAATAAGGCACAGTAACTCGAAGACCCTGCTTCATAATTTCTAATAGGCCTAAGTCATCTGCCACATCCCAAAGCGGACCAAGGTATTCACGTTTGGTCAGACCAAACTGTACTAATGAAGCCACAACTCGTTCTTCATAGACGGCGCTTAATAAGTCTGTTATCCCTTTATCAGCATACAATGCAAAAAACCAGAAGCGTTGGTCCAACTGTGTGGCGGGGTCGCCAGATAGTATTGGTGATACGGCAATTTGGCGAGTATTAGGATCGGCGTAAAAGATCATGTTCATTTCTTTTCGTTCTGGCACCATGCCTGTGTGCTCAATAACTAATACATGTCCTTTATTGTTAAACTCTTTAAGCTCAAGACGCTTTCCTTGTGTTAGCTTATCTTGGCTAAGTTTAGGCCATTGATTTTTCCAACCACCTGCTTTTTGCATCATACGGATAGTGTCGAACCAAGCTTGCTCGGTCATGGTTCTGTCTAAATTATATTGCTTTTGGTAGCCATCTTCATACAAAGTTGCAGCCTTTTGATAGGCAATTCGGGCATCATCATACTCTTTATTTTTTTCGTAAATTGTACCGGCTAAAAAATGACCAAAAGCATCGTTACGATAAACAATCTTATCTCTATCAATTATCTCACCTGTTAATTTATTAAACACTCGCATTAATTTACTAAACATGGACTTTTCACTATCCGCCTGCTCTTGGTAACTGCCCTCTTTATATTCAATAGAAGACAATATTAAATCCATACGGCGAGTTTCTATGCGCGCCCCTTCTAGCGCATCAGCCTTGGCAGATCTACTGTCAGCAGAAACAGCTAACATCAAAAAGTTTAAAGCTTTGTAATAATTTATTAATACCCGCTCAAAATTCGCTGCACGATAGGGCCCTTGGCGAGGATTGCTCATGGCTGTAACAATAATATCAGACACACTTTTGGTATAAAGGTCTTCGGCAATGCGATCAGCAGTATTGAGCAATTGATTAGATTTTTGATAATCTCCGGCCAGATGATGAACCACACCCAGCTCAGTATAATAAAGTAAACTGTCGTTTCCAGTTGGATCGAGCGCCTTCTCTATAACGATGGCAGCTTGTGAATATTGCTCCTGTTTAACAAGTTGTAAGCCTTTATGCATATCTTGGCCATAAGTCGCGCAGCCGGTTAGGTAAGCTGTTAAAATAACAAGGATTAAAACCCTTATAGGGTGATGCATATTCAAGACTCCAGTCTCTGATCGCTCGTTTTTCTAAACGTCCAATTTATTATTATTTATCCGATATGGAGTCTATCCATATTGAAACTAAATCGCCAGTTAACACTAAGTAGAGATCAGTACTGACGTTTTACTACTATACCAAACTGCCTAAAACTGATAACACCTGTTTTAACTTTATTGGTTCTTCATTTACTAGTTGGTGTCGCCCATTTTTAATATAAGTAACCTCGAACCCAGTGAATTTTCCCTCTAGAACCATCATATTATGTTTCGCATCTACCGTACCATCGCATGTGCCTTGAATAACCTGCACATCTAGATCTACTCTCGAACTACTCTCAATTTTTTTTATCCAATTACGCAAAGCACCTATCCACCTAGATTTTAAAAATAAAGGCTGAAGTGGGTCATGATTTTTTAGAAAATCTAAAAACTCTAAATTATTTGAGTTAACAGAAAAAGTCCGTTTCATTTTTTTAATAAATGGTTTTGAAATAAGGTAATAAAACTCAGACATTCTCCAGTTAGTTGGACGCACCAATGGCGCAAGCAAATAGATCTTTACAAAAGGCGATGTCTGTTTGGCTAAACCACGAGTTAATAAGTAATTAATAATAATTGCAGCGCCAGTACTCTGGCCAATGGCAACAATTGGCCCAGGTAAAAACTTCTGGATTAAAGCCAAACCCTCACTGAAAAGTGCATCGTACTGGTCAAATGAATTGATACTGGCTCGATCACCGCTAGACAGACCATGTCCAGGTAAATCGTAACTAAAAACATTAAAACCTTGCTGCAAGCAATGCTTAATAATATTTCCATAAAGCCCCACGTGATCATAATAGCCATGCTGTAAAAATACGGTGCCCTTAGCTTCTGATACCTTGAATAAATGCGTTACTATTTTAAAATCATCGGTCTGAATAAAACCAATAGAATGATTAATGCCTGTAATACCATCATCAAAATTAAGACCGTAGTGTTGCTGGTAAGCTGTTAGTTCAGCAGTCATAGGCGACTCACTTGCTGAGAAATCTAGTTCTAAAATACCTTCAACAATATTTTTTGGCTGCCAAGCCATAATACGCCCCTTATTTATGAATATTGGTTAAGTATAGACAGTAATATATGATTATTATGTTAATTTACTTAGCAATACACAACTTGCCTAAGGTCTCCGCAATTACTTTAGGCATGCGGCTAGGGCGACCTGTTTTTAAATCGATACACGCATAATAGCTTTTAGCCCTTACCAGTATCTTTTCGTCGCTGGGACGTATAATTTGGAATTCTCGACTGGTCAGCAAGCGTCCATCAGTATGCGTGATCCAAGTACCCACTTTTAACGCTTCTCCAGCATAGGACGCCGCCAAATAGTCGATTTCTGTGCGAGTAATCGCCATTGATTTACCTAGCTCCTCCTGCAGTGACCAAGGCATTCCTAGTGGCTCAATATGCAGCCAACTGATTTCTTCAAACCATTTAAGATAGACTTTATTATTGGTGTGACCCAAACGATCAGTATCACCTTTGGAAACTATAATATCCATAATAAATGGATCTGGGTAATCCCAATGCATTTATATACCCTTTTTAATTTTTTAGCTTTCGCCTTCATCTAACCACTGTAATCTATAGTTAAAAAAAGCTAAACCAAAAAAACCGCAGCCTTGGCTGCGGTTTTTAATTAAGTAATAATTAATAGATAACTATTTTACTTGCGGGTCTAATTCACCCGATTGATAACGATCGAACATGGCATCTAATGATAATGCTTTCATTTTATGCGCATTACCGGCTGTACCGAATGCTTCGTAGCGATCAACACAAATATCGTGCATAGCTTTTACTGATGCTTTTAGATACTTACGAGGGTCAAATTCTGCTGGATTTTCAGCAAGAAAGCGACGAATAGAACCCGTAGATGCTAGACGTAAATCGGTATCGATATTTACTTTACGCACACCGTGTTTAATACCTTCTACTATTTGTTCAACTGGCACACCATAAGTTTCAGGAATATCACCACCAAACTCATTGATAATCTTCAGCCAATCTTGTGGAACAGAAGATGAACCATGCATTACCAAGTGAGTATTAGGAATGCGTTTGTGAATTTCTTTAATGCGATCAACTGCTAAAATGTCATCTGTGGGCGGACGAGTAAATTTGTAAGCGCCATGAGAAGTACCACAGGCAATGGCAAGGGCATCTACTTT
>JBLHVV010000149.1:0-5540 GCA_047628755.1 Crocinitomicaceae bacterium
CATAAAAGGTTCGTCCTACTCGCGTATGCGGGTATCCATAAAAGGTTCGTCCTACTCGCGTATGCGGGTATCCATAAAAGGTTCGTCCTACTCGCGTATGCGGGTATCTATGAGTCTTTAGCTATAGCCTAAATAGATACCTGATAATTCGTCCTTCATTTCAAGTAAATCGTAATTTTATTAATGTATTTGATTACACTGCACTTGCTAATGCTTTAATTTCACTCCATTTTTTTTCATTTACCAATACTTTGGGACAAACCCACGACCCACCTACGGCAGAGACATTATCTAAGGCAAGATACTCTGCTGCATTTTTTTCAGATACTCCACCGGTTGGACAAAACTTAATGGACGGAAAGGGTCCACCTAATGCTTTAATCATTTTTGGTCCTCCCGCCATATCTGCTGGAAACAGCTTAAATAAAGATATGCCATAAGACATGCCTAGGATAATTTCAGAAGGTGTCATTACCCCAGGAGCATAAGGAATGTTTAATTCTTTTGCAGCTGCACATAATTCATTGCTAATGCCAGGGCTTATAACAAATTTAGCACCGACTGCTTTAACCTGCCGCATTTGCTCTACAGTCGTTACCGTACCTGCTCCAATTATTGCATTTGGACATTCCTGTGCAATCTTTTCTATGGCAACCAAGCCTTGTGGCGTTCTTAAAGTCACCTCTAGGCAATGAATACCTCCTGCCATTAATGCCTTTGCCAGTGGTACAGCATGATCTATATCTTCAATTACAATAACTGGCATGACCGGTTTTGTTTGTTTGAACCAAACATCAAATGACATATTAGCGTCCTACGAATAATAGTATAATATTTAAAATATAAGGAATAAAAAGTGACTATTCATCCCAGCCAATACTAATTGCACCTTCATCTGCTGGAGTCACTTGACGACGAAACATTGAAAATAGCTCGCGTCCAATGCCTTTATTTCTGTGCGCGTCATAAACAACTGGGCGCTCATCCAAATTCACGTCTAAAATATCCACTGTACCTGCCTTGGCATCTATCTTTATGAGGTCACCGTCCAATACTTTTGAAATAGCGCCACCATTAGCCGCTTCTGGAACAATATGAATGGCACTTAATACTTTGCCGCTCGCACCTGATAGTCGGCCATCTGTTAATAGGGCTACGCTAAAACCTTCGTCTTGTAAGTTAGCCAGTATGGGCATCAACTTATGTAGCTCAGGCATACCATTTGATTTTGGCCCTTGGGCTTTAAGTACCAAGACCATATCTTGCTGCAGTAGCCCATTTTTATAGGCCGCAACGACTTCCAACTGATCGCTGAATACTTTTGCAGGGGCTGTGATCTCCCAACAATCTTTAGGCACGGCGGATACTTTAATAACAGCTTTTCCTAAGTTACCTACTACCTGTTGAATACCGCCACTGGCATCAAACGGTTCAGCAACAGAAGATAGAATGTCGGTTTGTGAGTTATGAGGGACTGCATACTGGATTTTATTAGACGGCTCTATGAAGGAGACTTTTTTTCCATAGTCACTAAACGGCCCTCCATTTACGGTTAATACATCACCGTGCATTAGGCCAGCATTGAGTAACTCAGAAAAGACCCAAGCGGTTCCACCTGCAGCATGAAACTGATTAATATCAGATGGGCCATTTGGATAGACCTTGCATATTAATGGCACTACCTCAGATAAGTCTTGGATGTCTTGCCATGTAATGTGAATACCCGCGCATCGTGCAACCGCCACCCAGTGAATGGTTAGGTTGGTTGAGCCTCCAGTAGCCAATAACGCTACTAGCGCATTCACAATCGACTTTTCATTAACTATTTTACCAAAGCTGAAATTTTTATAATCATCGGCCAGTTCCACCATCTTTTGACAGGCTAACTCATTGAATTTCTCGCGGTAAGGGTCACTAGGGTGAACAAAGGCTGAATTGGGTAACATTAATCCCATAGCCTCTAGCAGCATTTGGTTTGAATTGGCTGTGCCATAAAACGTACAAGTACCAGCAGAATGATACGCTTTCGATTCGCTTTCTAATAACTCCTTGTCTGTGACTTTACCTTGTACATGAGCCTGCCTAACTTTCGCCTTTTCAGGATTGGTTATACCACTGCCCATTGGCCCTGCTGGCATAAATAAACCAGGCATGTTTCCAAAGCGCAAAGCGCCCATTAACATACCGGGCACAATTTTGTCACAAATGCCCAATAGAATCATGGCATCAAATGCTTGATGCGATAAACCTACTGCAGTGCTAAGTGCAATTACATCCCTACTGAATAATGAAAGTTCCATTCCTGGTTGACCTTGTGTTACGCCATCGCACATGGCTGGTACGCCTGATGCAACTTGGCCACTGGCACCATAGGGATACAAGTAAGCTTTTATTTTTTCTGGATAACGATAATAAGGCTGGTGAGCTGATAGCATATCGTTATAGGCGGTCACAATGGCTACGTTATGACCCTTACTAGTTTGCTTTAAAATTAGCTTTTCATCAGGAGTAGCTGACGCTTGAACATGGGCAAGATTAGTACAACCCATTTGAGAACGAGTGGGTTTATCTGATTGAGCCTGCTCCATTAAATCTAAATATTTTTGTCGATCAACCTGACTGCGCTTAATAATTTCATTGGTTATTCGGTTTACAACATCGTTCATTGTGTTTGTCATTTCACTACTCATTTTAAGCATTCCAATAAATGTGAACAGGGCACGTTTGCTGATTCAATAAGATACTAATTGGGTACTGCTGAGATAAGGGTTGCTTAGACAGTACGCCGTCTATAATTTGTTTTTTGTTATCCCCTGTAATCAATAAATAAATTATTTTTGCGGTTAATAAATACGATAAGGTTAAACTGATTCTAGATTGCTTGCCTGGAGGAAAAACCGCCATGCATTTTTGCCGTGATGATTGATCGAGTAAAGCGTTGAGGTTATCGGTATTAGGAAATATAGATGCAAAGTGTCCGTCATCTCCCATACCTAATACCACCACATCCAACCTATCCAAGTGCTTTGATAAGCTCAACTCACATTCAGCCTGCCCTTCTGCTGCTGAAGGCGCCTGATTTTTTAAAGAAATAAATTGTAACTCTTTCCCTATTTGATTAAGCATACACTGGGTGATCATATTTTCATTACTGTCATTATGATCTTTAGAAACCCAGCGCTCATCAGTTAAAGTAACCTTTAATTTATACCAAGGAAGCTTACTTTGACTCAACTCGCGGTAAAGTGGCTGCGGTGTTCCGCCGCCAGCCAAAGCAATAGCACAGTGATCTTTTGCTTTGATAGATTGCTCAATAGTGGATAAAAGTGCCGTTTTTATCGCTTGTAACGTCTCATCTAAATTAGAGTAGCCATTAAAATTTACCTTCACTACGAATTTCCCTCTTCCCATAAACGACCGTCTTTAGCCAACAATAAGGTAGCTGCAGCGGGGCCCCAACTGCCCGCACTGTAACCGTCTGGACGTTGCTCTGATTGAACCCAACTTTGAATAATTGGATCAACCCATTTCCATGCCGTAATTAACTCGTCTTCACGTAAAAATAATGTGGGGTTTAAATTAATAGCATCACCTAATAAACGCTCGTATGCTTCAGGTACACGCTTTTTATTTCCGGCATCATGTAAACTTAAGGTCATGGGTTGAACTTGCATTTGATGTCCGACGCGCTTTTCAAACATCTCTAGTCGCACGCCTTCGTCAGGTTGCAATCTGAAAATCAATTTATTCGCCATAGTTTTTTTATGCTGCATGTCAAATATACTATGAGGAACCTGTTTGAATTGAATCACTATTTCGCAAGCTCTTTCAGCTAAACGTTTTCCGGTGCGTAAATAAAACGGTACTCCTGCCCAACGCCAATTATCAATTTCAGCTTTCAATGCTACGAAGGTATCTGTGGTCGACTCATCATCTACTCCAGGTTCATCACGATAACGAGGCACCATTTTTCCATCCGCAACGCCTTTCTCATATTGGCCCCGCACCACAAATTCAGCTATATCGGCTCCTTTAATTGGTTTAAGTGCCTTTAATACTTTTACTTTTTCGTCTCGCACTGCTTCAGCATCCATAGATGCAGGAGGCTCCATGGCGGTCATACATAGCAGTTGCAATAAATGGTTTTGTAGCATATCGCGCATGGCACCAGTACCTTCGTAAAATCCCGCTCGTTGCTCTACACCTACTGTCTCTGAAATCGTGATTTGAATATGGTCGATATATCTTTCATTCCATTGATGCTCAAAGATTGAGTTGGCAAAACGCAACGCTAATAGATTTTGAACGGTTTCTTTACCAAGGTAATGGTCAATACGATAGATTTGTTTTTCTGAAAAGAACTCGGATACTCGGCTATTAATCGCCATTCCGGTTTCTAAGTCGATACCAATAGGCTTCTCTAACACAATAGAGCTTTGATCTGAAATTAGGTTGTTAGCAAATAATTGCTCGCACATCATAGGGTACAATTTCGAATGTACAGCACAGTAATAAATGCAATTCCCTGGGTGCACATTCAGTTTTTTAGCCAACCTACCGTAGCCTGCTGATTTATCTAGCTCTATTCCCACCCAATGAATTCGAGATGAGAATTCTTCCCATTCATCATCAGTCATTATCGCACCATAATGAAGCAGTTGATTCTTTACGTGCCCTAAATATTCGGCCCCTGATTGCTTTGGACGGGTGAGCGCCCAAATTCGTCCTTCTTTATTTAGACGGCCGTCTTTGTGTAAATTGTATAAAGCAGGCAGTAACTTACGATGGGCGAGATCTCCGCCCGCACCAAACAGTATTAGGTTAAAAGGCTCGGTAATATCTAACATACTTGCGATTGTCCCTATTTAAAATGCTTTTAGAAAGTGTCTTCTTTTAGTATTGTTCAGCCTGTAAATGTTCACAACCCATAGACGGCTAAAACAGGCCAATTCTGGTGTTTAAATTATTGCTGCACATTACATGCCCACTAGCTGGTATGAATTTCGCAACACTCTTGTAACATGTGTTAGATATATATAAATAATAATCAAAATACGGACCCCAACTATGATTAATAAATGTTTATTTCCAGTAGCAGGTTACGGCACACGGTTTTTGCCAGCGACTAAATCTATGCCTAAAGAAATGCTGCCTATTGTTAACAAACCACTTGTTCAATATGGTGTAGAAGAAGCCGTTGAAGCTGGCTTAAACGACATTGGCTTTGTAACTGGCCGCGGTAAACGGCCAATTGTTGATCACTTTGATATTAATTATGAACTAGAAAAAGAAATCGCTGGTAGCGGCAAGGAAGCTTTGCTCAGTCAAGTATCAGACTTGATTGAAAACAATGACTTCAGCTTTACCCGTCAAGTACATATGAAAGGCCTTGGCCATGCCATTCTTTCGGGTAAAAACCTAATGGGTGACAACCCTTTTGCAGTGGTACTTGCAGATGACTTGTGTATTGCTGACGAGGGTGACATTGGTGTATTGGCGCAAATGGCTAAGATTTTTGATCAATTTCGCTGTTCTATTGT
>JBLHVV010000150.1:0-5421 GCA_047628755.1 Crocinitomicaceae bacterium
GCTGAAATTAATACTCAAGCAGGACGCTTTGGTGCGGATATGCAGGTAAGCTTGCTAAACGACGGCCCAGTTACATTTTGGCTCGAAGTCTAACTTCAGTTGTCTAGATTATAACATCATGACTTGTGTGAACTGATACAAATATCTTATGGATATATGCTATACAGTATTGCTATTGTTTTGTATTTATATTGGTCATTTCATATGTTGCTAGTAAAAATTGTGTCTTTATTTACCGTATTATTGTTTCTAAGTGCTTGCTCCACTATAGATTTAAAGCAATATGACTTATCAGATTTAGCAATTAAAAAATCAACATTAGCAGTTGTCTGTAAAACCCCAAGGCCAGAAATCTGCACTAGGGAGTATCGTCCAGTGTGTGGATTAAAGAAAAACGAGGCTGAAGCTAAAACAGCAACGTATGCAAATAGCTGTGTGGCTTGTTCTGATATTAATGTAGAAGGTTATGAGCTTAATAGCTGTGATTAGAGGCCGTCTTAATAAGGCTTCTAACAGTATGGGGGTAAATGATGGTCTTTAGCCCTTAATGGAGTGAATCGGAATTATGAAGATAATAGACTAAAGCAACATGTCCTTTTCGATGTTTACAAATTTATCACAACTATTTATCAGCCCGTTAGCCGTTAGAAACTCCACTCCGTAAACGGTACTTTTTACCTTATATTTGTCACGTATTTTTTCTAGCAAGATAGCAAAGTCACCATCACCGCTTAACAATACAACTAAGTCTACTTCAGGTGCCGTTTCCATTACATCGATAGCAATGCCTACATCCCAATCACCTTTGGCGCTTCCATCGCGACGCTGAATGAATGGTTTTAGTTTCACTTCAAATCCTATGTTACGCAGAGCGTCTTGAAATTTTATTTGGCTGTCCATGCCGCGATCAATGGCATAAGCATAGGCGTGAGTAATGTCACCTTCTTTGCTTAAGTGCGCCCATAGTTTTTTGTAGTTGAATGGTCGACCATGCATTTCACGGGTTGTGTAGTAAATATTTTGAACATCAGAAAAAATAGCAATTTTTTTCATAGTATTATTTTCATATTAAAAGCCAAGCCATACCTTAACTCATTGATGTTTTGAGTCTATCAGTTATGCCGCTTTTTTGGCGGGTATGATTTCGTCGTCAATAGGCATTCTATTGTTCTCTAACAGTATAGATTGCTGTTTAAACTTATAAGCTTTGCGTGCTTTATGCTGAAAATAGGTGTCTATGGCATCCATTAGAATCCCGCTTCCTAGTAATACCATTTCGGAGGTATGATTGAACGAGAAATCCAATATCCACATATAAAGACAGTATGCAAAAATACGATGGCAGCGCTCTGAATACCAAACAATATCACGTAATTTATGACTACTGACTCGGCCGCTTAATCGCCAGTACTGTTCAGCCCAGCGCCACACATCACTGCTCACCCATAATAGTCCGCCTAAGGCCATGATATCGGTAAAAGGTATAAATGTGTGATACCAGATAAAAAACAGTCCTAGACTCGCTGTATGGTGGACGCTGTAAAAAGTTCGGTAGCTAGGTTTGAGGTTTCTCCAATCACGGGCAATGATAGAGAGGTCAAACAAGTAAAGGCCAAATAAAACCTGCATCCAAATATTTCGGAAGGTTTCACTATCAGCTTGGTAGGCAATTAGGTACACCACTATCGAAAATATACTTAGCAAATAATGGCTGCGCTCAGCATTATGCAAGTTTTTTGGGTTTCGGTTAAGAAACGCCATTATGCAAGAGTCGATTATTAAACAGCAGCCAGTGATGGCAAGACTGTAAATGACAAACTCAAAAGCAGAGGTCATATGGGGAACCTTTTGGTGATACGAGTCAATGGTCTCGGCATCATCGCAAGGTAACATAGGTTTAATTTTGTGTTTTTTGCATTAAGATTTAAGTATTAGATATAATAATAAAGTACTAGTTATGCGCCTATGCCTAACAGTATTTTTTCTTCCGTCGTTAATTCTCTGTATTCCCCCAATTTCAAGTTTTCATCTAATTGAACACCTGAAATATTTTCTCGGTGTAATTTAATCACCCGATTTCCTAGTGCAGCAAACATGCGCTTAACCTGATGATAACGACCTTCAGAAATGGTTAATAAAACTTCTGTATTGGTGACGCGCTGTAACTTGGCCGGTTTGGTCGAATGGTTTTCGTTGTTTAGCATAATACCCTCTCGGCAGCGTGCTTCTGCGTCATCAATTAAAGGCTCAGCTAACCAAGCGCGATAAGTTTTGTCGTGTTGGTGTTTTGGTGAAGTGAGGGCATGGGACCATTGTCCATCGTCGGTAATAAATAATAGGCCAGTCGTGTCTATATCTAAGCGACCCACGGTATGCAGTGTTTGCAAGTTAATGGTGGTTTGCATTAAATCAAAAACAATAGAATGTTCGCTGTCTTGATTGGCGCATACTACACCTTCAGGTTTGTACATCATAAAATAGCGAAAGCCAGTTACAGCATTAATATCTTTACTGTCTAGAGTTATATTATCTTCATTGGGCTTAATCTTTAATGACGGGCTTGCGGCGCGTTTTTGATTAATAAATACACGGCCTTTTTTTACCATGTTGCCGGCAATCGAACGGCTAACACCTTGGGTTTCACATAAAAATTTATCTAAACGCATGCTTATGAAGTCTCCTTTTTAGCTTGTTCTTCCAGGGCCCATTCCACGTGTTCTTTCACTAATGGAGAGTCCATTTTTAGCTTGCTGTTTAAAACTGTTTTAACGTGATCTGAAGAAGGGGCATTGCCCAGTGCTACGGCAATATTACGAATCCAGCGTTCATGGCCTACACGGCGTATTGGAGTGCCTTCAGTTTTTGATAAAAAGGTTTCTTCGTCCCAGCTGAATAAGTCTACTAAAGTGGCGGTGTCCAATTGATGTCTTGGGGTAAAGTCTTTTTCTTTACTGGCGTTGGTGAATTTATTCCACGGACAACAAAGCTGGCAGTCATCACAGCCAAAAATCCGATTACCCATTTTACTGCGTAATTCCACCGGGATGGCGGTTTTTAATTCAATGGTTAGATACGAAATGCATTTACGACCGTCAACTACATGATCATCAACTATAGCCCCAGTAGGGCATTCGGTTATGCATTCGGTGCAGCTACCGCAATTCATATCGTTGTACGGAGGGTCTATAGGCAAAGGTAAGTCAGTGAAAAGTTCACCTAAGAAAAAATAGCTACCAGCTTTTGGATTGATCAACATGGCGTTTTTACCGATCCAGCCCTGCCCCGATTTTTGTGCTAAGCCACGCTCTAAAACTGGAGCGCTGTCTACAAACGCTCGGTAGCTTACCGATAGCTCTAATGCATCGATGGCTTGCTGAATTTTTTTCCCTAGCTGAGTCAAGCGCTTGCGCATTAACTTATGATAATCGCGGCCTAATGCGTATCGACTTATATAAGCTTGATTTGGATTGTTAAGAACCTCTAAAGTCTGAACATCAGGGGCCATGTAATCCATGCGCACGGTTAAAATTCGTAACGTGCCAGGTACAAGTTTATCTGGACGATACCGTTTATCACCATGGTCGGCCATATAAGCCATCTCACCATGGTATTGTTTTTTTAACCATTCCTGTAAACGAACCCCGTGATCACCCAGTTCCACATCGGTAATTCCCACCTGAGAAAACCCAAGTTCTTTGCCCCACTGTTTAATCTGGTGTGCAAGGGACCCTAGGTCCGAGGAAGTTAAGTTAATGGATGTCATGAAAGTTGCTTGTTGCGTATGATGGTGTCAATTCTACCCAACTTTTATAGAGAACACATGCTGTCTAGCTAGAATAATAGGTGTCATGGCAAATAAGGACATAACATGGGTGTAGCACTTTACACAGCAGAGCAGGTTTCAAATTTAGATCGTCTTGCGAAAACAGAATTTGCTGTTGATGGTTACGATTTAATGGTGCAGGCCGGCGAAGCCGCATTTTCAAGTGTCATTAGTCAGTGGCCAGCTGTTAAGCAGTTAATCATTTTATGTGGCGGTGGCAATAACGGGGGCGATGGCTTAGTAGTTGCTCGTTTAGCCAAGCAGCACCATATTGAGGTACAGATAGTTATGCCGGTTGATATGGTCAACTTATCTGGTGAAGCCAGGCAGGCTGCAGACGATGTATTGGCTTCAGGGTTAACCATATTGAATCCAGATCAGGCTGACTGGCCTCTAAGCCTTGAGGGTTCAGCCACATCTTGTGAAGTGATCATCGTAGATGCACTGTTTGGATCGGGACTCAGTGGTGAGGTGACTCCCCCGTACGAAAGCTTAATTAATCAAGCCAATAATAGTGGCTTGCCAATTTTGGCCATAGATGTTCCGTCGGGTCTAAATGCAACCACAGGAGTTGTTGGTAGCTGTGCTATTTTGGCCCATGTAACGCTCACCATGATCGACTACAAACAAGGGCTCTTTACAGGTGATGGTCCAGCTCATTGTGGTGACGTTCGATTGGCTAGGTTAAATTTGCCAGACCAAGTTAGAAAATTAGAGGCCAGCAGTAGTCGGCTCGAGTCTTGGTTAGAGCTGTCTCAATTGCCCCGTTTTCAAGCCAGAGCCATAGACAATCACAAGGGTTACTATGGTCATGTGTTAGTCGTTGGTGGCGATTTAGGTTGTGGTGGAGCAATTTCGTTGGCCGCTGGTGCCGCGTTAAGGTCGGGTGCTGGCCTAGTATCGGTTGCTACGCGCCCAGAGCATGTAACAGGAGTGTTAAGTCGTTTTCCTGAAGCCATGGTGCACGGAGTTAAAAGCGGGCAAGATTTACAGATGTTATTAGACAAAGCAGATGCCATTGTAGTGGGTCCTGGTTTAGGACAGAGCTATTGGGGAGAGCAGCTTTTGCAGCAGGTAATGGCCGTACATACGCCAGTTATGCTAGATGCCGATGCGTTAAATATTTTAGCCAAGGGTCGGATTAAACATAATTTAGCTGAAAGGATCAGTGTAATGACACCTCATCCAGGTGAAGCCAGTCGCTTATTGGGGTTGGGTAATAGCCATTTACAAGCCCGTACTAATCTAAATCGATTTGATGTAGTTAAAGATTTAGTGAGCCTATATAGCAGTTCAGTCGTCTTAAAAGGGGTGGGCAGTTTGATCTGCACGCAGCTTGAACAAAACACCAATGACACGGCAGGTCACTTGATCAGTATTTGCAACGATGGCAATGCTGGGATGGCCAGTGGTGGCATGGGTGATGTGTTGAGTGGCATTGTGGGCAGTTTGATGGCGCAAAGTCTAAATGCCAAAAATGAAGAATTATCGTTTAGAGAAGAGTCTTCATTTTCAAGCGCACTGCATGAATTAGTAACCGCTGCCGTTTGTATGCACAGTGCTGCAGCCGATGTTGCAGCAACGCAAGGTCAAGCCGG
>JBLHVV010000151.1:0-5406 GCA_047628755.1 Crocinitomicaceae bacterium
GAGTTCGCTCAACAACATCACAGATAAAACCACCACATGGTTCAAGCTCTAGCCATTTGTAAGTATATTTATTGAGCTCTTGCGATGTGAGATCTTCAAAAGCAAACTCTGAGCCCATAAAGGGACCTGATTTATTTTTTGATGAAATTCTTTTAATACGCTTCATTGAATTTAAGTATAACCACTGGTCATCTTGGTCAAGAATCTTGGCATGGGATAATAAAGAGGTTCCAGAAATATCTATAGGGTATTGAAATACTACAACGCTTTTATCACCTACAGATTCGTTTTGGACTTCTAATGTTTTAAACTCCATAACTCTTTTTGCCTGCTCTCCTTTAGTATTGTGTAGAGTCATAGTGACCAAAGTAATGCTATCTTCAAACCCCCTATCGCTCCTGTCCGACCTAGCAGAAACTTCTAGACCTTTAGTTAAATTGTTTGTATCAGCGAATGTCTCAGGTGAAAAACCAGCGGCTAAGCTAATACCAACTAGAAGTAAAGCGGCTGATTTAGCCGCTAGTTTGGTAGAAGAACTTTTTATAGGTAGACTTTCTTCTTCAGAAATAGTATTTGTGTTGGTGTTTCTAAAATCCAAAATCACTAAAAATGCAGGAAGAACTAAAAAATCAAATACTAAAGCAATAGAGATAGCCAATAATGTAAGAAGACCTAAATCCTCATTAATTTTAAATGTAGAACTAGACAATACAATAAGTCCACAAGCAATAATTATAGTACTTCCAATAAGTGCAGATCCTACACTTTTATAGGTTTCACTGATTGCGTCGACCGGCGTTAATTTAAAATCACTCTTAAGCCGAAAGTATTTTGTCAAAAAATGAACTGTATCATCGACTACAATCCCCAAAGATATTGACGCTACTGAAGCAACAGAAAAACCAACAGTACCAACGATAAGTGACCAACAACCAAATGCAGCAATAATTGGTAAACCATTGGTCAATAAACTAATTAAACCCATTTTAAAACTTCCTAAAGAGACCCAAAGAATTAATCCAATTAATAAAACGGCCAAAATCGTTCCAACAATCATACTTTTCACGTTACGGTCAGTGATATAAGTAAACATTACATGTGCGCTAGTAGGTCGTATTTTTTGCATATTTTCTGGTAGGTTTTCTTTAATCCAAGTTTTCATACTGTTTAAAAAAGCCTTAGTTTCTGTAGTTGAGGTTTTACCGAGCATTACTGTTACACGACTAGAGGATTTATCTATATTGATACGATCGTTAAGACTCAGTCCATAGGGGAGTGACATTTCATATAAAAGTAAATAGTCAGATGTTAATTCTGAAGAATCTGGTATTTTATAGAATTTACGATTATCGCTATTTAAATTCATATTTAACCGCCTAATAATTTCTACGATCGAATATACGTGATTGACGTTATCTTGCTGCTTAGCGAAATTGACAAAACTATCGACATATTTTAAATATTCAGGATTCGATACTCCATGACTTTTTCCAGATGGAATAGAATATTCGATAGGATATAAACCAAAAAATTTTGTTGCTGCATCTGTATCAGTTCTAAATTTTATACTCTTATCAAAATAATCACTCCATTGATCGTCAAACTGTAAACTTGGTAAAGCGATGAATAATCCAGTTAGTATAAAAAACGTAGTCATTAGTATCTTTTTAGAATTTTCACCTACAAACATAGCCATTCTATTAGATATAGTTTCTTTGATGCCTTTAGATAATACATTAGGTTTTATTACAGGAAATATACATAAGAAAGCGGGGAATAATGTTAATGAGATAAACCAAGCAGCAATAATCCCGGCTGCAGACATATTGCCTAAATGAGCAAATGGAGGAGAATCTGAAAAATTTAGAGATAAAAAACCAACAACTGTAGTGAGGGTTGTAATCGTAATAGGTAAAAAATTCGATACTATTGAATACTCAATAGCCTCAAATTTATTGTGACCGTCCCTTATACTAGATTGAAATGATTTAAATAGATGTATTGAGTTAGCGATAGCCAATGTAATTATTATTATAGGTGCGCTATTAGATACTGGTGTTAAAGGAACTCCAAAAAACCCACCTAGACCCATCCCTACACCCATGGATAAATAAGCGACTATTATTGTTATAAATGTACCTACAAAAGACCTAAGAATTAGTAAAGAGGCAATCATTAGCACAATGTACATAACAGGGACTAATTTAATTGAATCCATATAGCCAGATTCACCAAATGCATTGTTCAACATACCAAAACCTGTAAGATAAATATCTAGATTAGGATATTTTTTGGTTATCTCGCTTACAATTTTCCTAGCTTCGGAGGCCGCTTTTGGAACTTCATAAACTGTTTTACCTGGTAATTGCAAAACAACATTAATTGCTGTGGCTGTTGCATCATTTGTTATAAACAAACCATTAAGGAGTGGCTCTGATAGTGCTATATTTTTTTTAATAGAGAGATCTATATTTGATAAGTTATGAGCATCATACACAAGATCTTCAACCGTTAAATTGTCACCAACGGCATATGTATACTGAAAGTTAGTCAAAGAGTCTACCCTATTTGAGTAAGGAATATTCCAAGCTCTCTTTGTTAACTCTTCAATAGCTGAAAGGTTTTTTTGAGTAAAAACATTGCTATCTTTTGGCTTAATAACAAAGTAAAAATTGTCATTTTTTGAATACGTCTTTTGAAAATCTAAGAATATCGTTAAATCCGGATTTTCTCCGGAAAAAAACACTCTATAGTCAGGAGTAAATGCTAATCGGCTGGCCCCAGAAGATATACCAACACCTATACTTACAACAATCAGTACCACTAGATACCAATATTTAATAGAAAAATTAGCTAATATGGAAGCAATTCTTTGATCCAATTTAGTATTATTTTTCACAGAATCCTCTCTTATTTAAGTTAATGAATATATGATTATTACTCTATTTACTAACAATGATAAAAAGTCTAAAAAATATTAATTAATATATTACTTAAGGACGTAACTATTTTTTAATTGATAGGAATACCTCTCATTATCTAAGTAGTTGGTGTTAATAAATAGTTTCAATATTGACTTAATTATTTGGAATATATAAATATTTCCTTAAATACTAAATACTATCTCCACCTTTAATAATATTTTCAACATGGGACAAAAAGTTTTTTTTATCTTGTTCATTTAGAGATGGATAAAACTGTATTAACTGATCTATTATGATATCTCCATATTTTGATTTCGTTAATATTTTATTATAAGAACCACATGTAAACGCAACATCATTATAAAAATCACTGAATATATCTGGGGAATAATCAACCAACCATTCGTTCATTTTTTTCCGTGTTTGATAGCTGGAACTTCCAATCTCTAAAGTTAGCTCTTTAAACATTTTTTTCGATAGTTTAATTATTGAGTCAGATTCATCCTTTCTTTTATTAAAGTATTCTTTAGAAGCAAGATGAAAGTTTCCTGAATAATTATCGACTTCATTAACAAAAACCTCAACGTCTTGAATGCCAGAATTTAATCCCTGTCCTAAGAAAGGCAACATCGAACGTGCGGCATCTCCTATTAATGTTACGTTCTTTCCGAGCACCCAATTACTGCATGCTTTACTTGACAAAACTGAAATTTTAGATGATATTATTTGACTGGTTATATTAGGTACATTTAGAACAGGTATAAGAGTTTTGAATTTCTCTATTAATATTTTTAGATCCATGTCATTGTTAGAATTCTCTATGTCCAACTTTGGGAATATTAATGTTCCAGTCCAGCTTTTATCTTTATTAGGAAATGCAAAGAAAGAAAACTCCCCACCTGGAAATGCTTGCATAAACTCACGATTCCAGTTTAGACAAAGCTCCGGCTCTATCATAATTTCTTTATACTGATAATCTTCATCAATATTTTTTTCTTTTAATAAGAATCTTTTCCCTAATAAGTGTCTAACCACAGAATTAGCACCATCACATGCCAGTATATGCTTGGCATTGATATTATGTAGATTTCCGTCAACAAGATTAATGTAACTAATTGATGCATTTTTTTCATTAATCTCAGTTACTTTAGACGAAAAATTGATATTAATATTAGGTTCTAAGATTGCACGATCAATGAAAATATCATTAAGCTTTTTACGATGTATTGAAACAAGACCTCTTCCATTTTTAGAATACAGTATTTTTAAATCTGGCCGGTTTGTTATATGAACACATCTACCTTTTAGTTTAATTCCATTATATTTTATCGAACTTTGTAACCCAATATCTAACATTATATTTTTTGACCTTTCAGACAGTACAAGGTGTGTAGACCTACCATCATTAAACTCATTATTCCGACTATCCTCTCGCTTCTCTAATAGTAAAATAGAATACCCTTTGCGAGCTAATAGAGTAGATACTGCACAACCTATTGGGCCTGCACCTATTACAACTATATAACTCATCAAGACGATTCCCTCTGATAAATTGAATCCGTTAATTAATTATGTATAAAGTAGTCTTAATTTAAACTTTTAGTAATTTATCTCTCTCAACTTTCTTATTTTTTAATCTAAATTTCTCCATATCTGGTAACTCAATAGCTGTTGAATCAGTTTTACTGACGTACCGAGTTAACAACACGGCACATGGTTCATCTTTACTAGGATTATCGATAAAATGAGGCATATTTGGAGGCACAAATACAAAGCTGCCAGCCTTTGCAATTTCATAATTTTCTAATTCATCACCCCAAAGGAGTGATAACTTTCCACTAACCACATAACCGCTAGTTTCATGCTCGTGAATATGTACTGGACCATCTTCAGCTGCTGGTGCTAATTCAAACATTGCAAAGTGGATTTCTCTTGCTCCGGTTGAATCAGGTGTAATGCCAAAAATTGGTTTTCCTCCGGTGCCTGGCCCAGTACCATGTTTATGTGGAATACTAGTTTTAGTGACACCAGCTTCATAGGGCTTACCGTGTAATATCTTGCAATCAAGTCTGGCTAGTTCATTCATTTTCCTTCTTGATATAGGGTAATGTGAAGAGGAATTTTTTTCATTAATCATGTTCTATCTCCATCATTTGTAAATTTTTTTTTAATCTAAGCTACTGATTCTGTGTTAATAGTGATTTTCGGTTTTAGCACTTCGGCCATACAAAATTTTTCAAAATATTGCTCAAGAGGCTTAAAATGCACTTCATATTCGTTCCATTCAGGGACAATATCTTCTACAACATGATGCTCCGAAAGAAATACTCCTTTAGAATAACTTTTAATAATTGGGTGAATTCCAGTACTTAAGTTTGCATTTTTGTAGTCATCCTTATGGACACGATCTACGGCTAATGGGTCTTTACTTGCAAAGATAATTTCTAATCCAAATTCCATTGTTAGGAGATGATATTCTTCA
>JBLHVV010000152.1:0-5373 GCA_047628755.1 Crocinitomicaceae bacterium
TAAAGCTATCTTCCGATTTGAAAAAACTCGATGACGGCTTTATGACATATTATCAACAACGTCAGGAGCGGTTAGATAATCTAAAAGATGCGTTCATCCAAGTAAGTTTCAAATTAATTAAAGATGAAGAGATAATATTGAGAATGAAAATGTCAGATACAGGTAATGGATTTGATACAACAAAAGTAAAGTTGTCTAGTAATGATGATACTTTTGGTCGAGGAATAGGCTTAATATATCGAGTCTGTAAACGGGTAAACTATTCAGATAATGGAAGTACCATAGAGGTAGATTTCCCCATTACTAAAACCGTATCCATTGACTGAATTTTCTATCTTTTTAAGCTCTACTTTTACTTTTTCTGGCTGCGCCGTTTTTGTAATTCGCGTTCTTTTATTTTTTGTTCTCGATTAGAAATTATACTGTCTTTGACGTCACTGCCTATATGGGTTTCGCCGCGGGCTTTTGCCAGTTCGACTTGGCGTTCCCGTTCAGCAAAGCGGGCTTTTTGATCATCGCTTATTTTGTCAAAGCAATGAGGACAACTTACTCCTTTTTGGTATTTTGTATCTAGCTTTTCTTGCTCAGTAATAGGCAGGCGGCAGGCGTGGCATTGATCGTAGTTGCCCCGTTCTAGATCGTGATTGACCGTTACGCGTTCGTCAAATACAAAGCAGTCACCTTTCCACATAGTATCGTCTTTAGCGACGTCTTCAAGGTATTTAAGGATGCCACCTTTTAAGTGATATACCTCTTCGTAGCCTTGCTCTTTCATATACGCGGTAGATTTTTCACAGCGAATACCACCGGTGCAGAACATAGCCACTTTTTTATGTTTTGCTGGACTCATATTATCTTGAACGTATTGTGGGAATTCTCTGAATGTTTCTGTGTTGGGGTTTACTGCGTTCTCAAACGTGCCTACTTGGAATTCATAGTCGTTACGTGTATCTACTAAAATAACATCGGGGTCACTGATTAAAGCATTCCAGTCTTTTGGTTCTACATAAGTCCCCACAACCTGTTTAGGGTCTATACCCTCAATACCCATAGTAACGATTTCTTTTTTTAATTTAACTTTTGAACGGTTAAATGGCATCTCTTCTGTGAACGATTCTTTGTAACTGATATTAGTTAAGCGATCGTCACTTTGTAGCCAGTTTAGTAATGTATCAATGGCTTCTCGTGTTCCTGCAACCGTGCCGTTAATACCCTCATTTGCCAGTAGTAATGTGCCTTTAATTTGATTGTCTTCCATAACCTTATACAAGTTAGGTTTGATCTCTTGATAGTTGTTTAGGGTGACAAATTTGTACATTGCGCAAACCACAATGCTTCCAGAGGTGTTGTTCATGGTGTCTCCTGCTAACCGAAACGTAAAATCGGCGCTTTGATAAATGTCTTATTGCCGAGTATATAATTAGCTGTGCCGACAAAAAGTAGGGGCATTATAGATAATTTTTATGATTTGGGAAGAGGAAAAAGTCCCATCTTATTTATTAACAGCAAGCTTTAAGCCATCTACTGACTCAAAGCTTGGTTAAATAGAGAGACGTTTTTATTGAGTTATTTATGAGTCTGCGTATCTAGATCTAAGCAGTTCGAAAACAGCCCTAATGCCCATGGCTTCTCCACCAATAGGTCGGCCAGGTAAACTGCGATTGTTCCAAGCCATTACATCAAAGTGAACCCATGGAATACCAGGTTCTATAAATTCGTTCAAATATAGTGCCGCGGTTATAGCTCCACCAAATGGAGTGCTTGCGCTATTTGTTAGGTCTGCAACATCGCTCTTCAACATAGCCATATATGGTTTATGTAAAGGTAACTGCCATACCGGGTCTTCGGTTTTAGTGCCTGCATTTATTAAATCAGCAGCCACGCTGTGGTCTGTGCTGAAAAAACCTGGCAGCTCTGTACCAAGGGCTACACGGCAAGCTCCTGTAAGTGTGGCAAAGTCTAAGATTAGCTCAGGATTATCGTTACAGGCCTCCGCAAGAGCATCACATAGTACTAAGCGACCTTCTGCGTCAGTGTTGTCTATTTCAACCGTTATACCTTTGCGTGTAGTTAATACGTCGCCTGGGCGAAATGCATTACTGGATACTGCATTCTCCACGCTAGGAATAATCACTCTTAATTGAATTGGAAGGCGATGGCTCATGATCAAGTGCGCAAGACCCATAACATGGGCGGCGCCACCCATGTCTTTTTTCATATTTCTCATGGCAGAAGCGGGCTTTAAATCTAAACCACCGCTGTCGAAGCAAACCCCTTTACCTACTAAAGTTATTTTGGGATGGGACTTATCACCCCAGTGTAAATCTAACAAGCGTGGCGGGTGAATACTGGCACGCCCAACTGTATGAATAGTAGGGTAGTTTTGGGTTATCAGGTCATCACCAACAATCTCGCTAAATGTAGCACCAAATTCTTTTGCAACAGACTCAACCAATTTAGACATATGCTCTGGCATCATATCCCCAGCCGGAGTATTTATCATGTCACGAACTAAGTAGGTGGCATTTATAAATTGATAAGCAGAATCCACAATTTCTTGGTCATCGATTAACAATTTGGCCTGAGCGGGAGTTACTTTTTTATATCTGTCAAAATTATACTGGGCTAGGCCGAAAGCAATAGCGACATTTTTTTGAACAGCAGGATTGGCTATTAACTGAAATTCTTGTTTAGGAAGTAGATTAGCTAGCTCCGCGCAGGCAAACAGCTCATCTGTAGATTCAGTAACAAATACAGCTTGCTGAAGACTGCCGTCGTTCCCTGGAATAGTGCAAAGACCAGTGCCTTCGAAACCACAGCTATTCATCCAGCTTTGAGCATATAGAGGTTGCTGCTCCAACCAGTTATTAAGATTATTGCTTGTTACAATGTAAAGCGGTGTACCTGAAGAGCCAAACGCAATTTGGGCTTGCATGAAATTACCTAAGTGATTGGTTTATTTAGTATTCTAGCGCTATTTTTAAAAATTATGCAGTATAAGAGCGACATATGTTACAACGGATTGAAATTAGAATGGTAAATAAAGGGAGATAAAGTTAGAAAGTATTGAACTTTGGGTAGTCTGAGGCAGGAACCTAAGTAAAATAGAATAAAACGATGCGCTACAGCATAAAACGCAAAGAATGGTTACTTCTTAACGCAATAAAAGAAAGCAGCATGGCCGCTTTCTTCTATTCACTAAGCTGGGATAACATCTTCAGCTTGTGGGCCTTTTTGACCATCAGTAACAGTCATTGTTACTTCTTGTCCTTCAGCTAGAGTTTTACGACCATCGCCACTGATTGCGCTGTAATGTACGAATACATCTTTGCCGCCTTCTTGCTGAATGAATCCAAAACCTTTTTCGTCGTTAAACCATTTAACGGTACCGGTAACACGGGACATGCTTATTACTCTTTTTTCTGGCCAGACAAGCTAGCATTTAAATCACTACGCGAACGTAATAGGTTGTTAACTCAGTCAAAGTCTTTATAGCATTTAACTAAATTATTGCCCATGTTAATCCCTATTGTTTATAAATAACACTAAAAATTAAACAAATTTCAATTTATTTTATCACACATAAACCCTGCGATAATTGGGCCATATTTAATTTTTTTTACAAAATTAAGACGAACAGCTAATCTCTAATCTTTTACCCCAATTTGGAGGCGGTTCTGCTAGGTAATGAAAGTTAGGTTGTTCATTAAAGGGTTTTTGTAGGGCCTTATGTAGGTTTTCTATAACGCTATAATCACCAAATTTATCCGCTTCAATTGCATTTTGGCGAAATCATTCCTTAGAATATATTTAGGGTTTACTCGATTCATTCTTTTGCTGCGCTCAAAACTATGAATATCTTGCTTGTCAGCTAATAAAGTGCAGTTATAATCTTCAAGCCACTGATCAAATATATTTATGTCTAATGCCATATCTCTTATGGCTCTTTTAATCTCAGTGTTTCCTATTTGGCTAAGCTGCCTAAAAAAGAAGGTAAAATATAAACGGTATCGGACCATCATTTTTAACGTTTGATCAATGATTTATTTGTGGAGATTATTTTGTATTATACTTTCAGAAGGTGAGAAGCCTAATTTTTCTCTCATCATGATCAAAAATAATGAGAAAAAAAATCCGAGTCACTATTAAGCTGTCAAATCAATTCTAGTGTAAATTTATAAAACTCTGCATATTTATTTTCAATAGGCTTTATATCTCTAAGGTGGGGGAGTACTGTTCTGTAAAGGAGCAATATTCAAAATGATCAAACCTAATATGAGATTCGCTAACACGAGCAATCATCGACACGGTTTCGTTGGTCTCTCGATAAACTGGTGTGTCACTGTCTATAACACAGAATGCTCGACTAGTAGGGGAATTTAAAGTAAATGTTTTAACCTGAGCTAATAATACACCGCGACTATCACCTAATTCAGGGTTGTAATGTCCAAATTGGTGGCCTGTGTATTTCATGACTACCGGATTCTATATGCTTAATATGCCTTGTCTTGATATTAATTTTAATACGTCTGGATTATTTAAAGAATCAGTATTTATGCCAATCAGTGATGCACAGGTGACACAGTTAGAGCCAGTTTTGTATTAGGAATTCCCTGAGGATTTGTAGGCGTATAACGTTCGCAGGGCAGTGACTGACATACTAATTACATCCTATCAGGACACTAGCTAGCAGTGTTTGTCTGTTTTTTTACAACTAATAATATACCTGTCAATATCAGCATGCATGCTAATACGAACGACCCTGTTATAGTTTCACTGGTCCAAATAAACCCGCCAATTGCGGCTAAAATGGGTACTAATAATTGTAATACAGCAGCGCTACTAATGCTCAGCTGAGGCAGTACTGAATACCAAATCCAATAGCCAATACCAGAAGCAAGACTACCAGACGTTACAGCATAGATTAGACCTGCAGGTGTCATACTAAATTCAATAAAAATGGCATAGGCAGGTAAAAGAAAAATAATAAACAGTACGCTGATAATAAAGTTTTTAGTTGTATCTAATTTGGCATTTTTAGAATGCTTACCTGCTAAGGTGTAACCAGCCCATGCAATTCCTGAGAGGATCATTAAACCAGCTCCTAATAAAGAAGGGCTTTGACTGCTAGGAAGCATCCAATATACGAATCCTATTAAAGCCAGTAATAACCCAATTAACTCTTGATTACTTGGCTTATTTCCTTGAATAAACTGAACACAGATCATAGTAAATTGAACGCTGGCAAAAAGCAGCAATGCACCACTGGCAGTGTCCAAAATAATATAGGCATAAGAGAATAAGGCAGCGTAAAAAAATAGATAACCTCCCCTTAGAATAGTTTTCGTATTAACAGTATCTTTTACATTAGGA
>JBLHVV010000153.1:0-5271 GCA_047628755.1 Crocinitomicaceae bacterium
TTTTTCACAAAAAGAGGGATTTCAAACGCACCGGGAACCTCAAATGTATCAATCTTACGATCGTTTAAAGAGGCAAACTGCTTTAAAAAAGAGTCGCGTAATTGATCAACAATATCACGATGCCAGCAAGACTGAATGAAAGCAATGCGGTCACGTTTAACCACTTTATCAGCTGAATAAAAACTATTTTGGTTCATGGTCATATTATTTCTGTATCTGATTAAATAAAAAGACCAGGGCATAAATATGAGTACAGACATTACTCACAATCAGAGTCATGAATAAAGAAGGTGATCAAATTTTACTCTCATAACCAGACTTTAACTGTCGGCCTCGGAATCTAACCGAGTCTGCTTGTCCTTCCTTATTACACAATAGCCATGTTAGGGTATTAGTAATAACAGAAGCGCCCGCGGGCTACAAAAACTAACTTTGATTACCGCCGGTGGGGAGTTTCACCCCGCCCTGAGAATGCTTATATTGATACTAAGCAGTTTTATTATAGCAATAGTAAAAAGCAGTGTGTAATGTTTTTTACTAGACGGGTTAATTTCTTATTAAAAGCACGCCATTGGTGTCAGATAGCAGCTATTTATTACAGTTTATTTTATTCACCACCAATAAAACCGCCTGTCTGATGAGCCCATAGCTGGCTGTATATGCCATTACTGGATATTAATTCCGCATGAGTACCCTGCTCTACAATTTTGCCCTTATCAAGAATCAATAGTCGATCCATAGCTGCAATGGTAGATAGTCTATGGGCGATGGCAATAACAGTTTTTCCTTCCATTAGAGAGGTTAAGCTGCGCTGAATAGCAGACTCCACCTCGCTATCTAAAGCCGATGTTGCTTCGTCTAAAATAAGTATTGGAGCATTCTTTAATAATACTCTAGCTATAGCAATACGCTGGCGCTGTCCGCCTGATAACTTAACGCCTCGCTCGCCTACTTGAGCATCAAAACCAACATTGCCATCTGGGTCACTCAGGGTTTGTATAAAATCATAGGCTTCAGCTTTTTTAGCAGCTGCAATCAGCTCCTCTTCGCTAGCATCAGGGTGACCGTATAAAATATTCTCTCGCACAGAGCGGTGTAACAATGAGGTATCCTGTGTCACCATTCCAATTTGAGAACGTAAGCTTTCTTGCTGCACTTTGCTAATATCCTGCCCATCTATCTTAACATCACCCCGTTCAATATCGTAAAAACGTAACAGCAGATTAACTAAAGATGATTTACCAGCACCACTGCGTCCCACTAAGCCTATTTTTTCTCCCGCATTAATATTTAAATTTAATTGATCAAATACAGGTGCTTTTTCTAATACAGGCAAGTGGCTAAACTGCTCTCTATTAGATACAGCTGCTTTATCATAACGAAAAGTCACATCACTAATTGCAATAGCACCATGGCTAACCGTTAACGGCTTGGCATTGTCTATATCCTGAACCAGCAATGGTTTGGAAAATGTTTGCATGCCGTCAATCATGGTTCCTATGTTTTCAAATAAGCTACTCACTTCCCACATAACCCACTCTGCCATACCACTAATACGCAAAGACAGGCTTATGGCAACAGCTATGGCACCCGCGGTAATAACGCTGTCGGTCCATAAATACAGACCTAAAGCACCAATGGCCAATACCAAAAGATAATTGATAATATGAACAATCACATTAAGTCCTACAGCCAAACGCATTTGAGTGTAAACGGTAGAAAGAAAACCTTGCATACCCTGTTTCGCATATTCCCCTTCACGCTGGCTATGGCTGAATAATTTAACTGTTGTGATATTTGTATACGTATCAACAATACGACCTGTCATATCACTGCGAGCATGGGCTTGTTTTGATGCTACGTTTTTCAACCGAGGTACAAAATAAACTTGAACAGCAATATAAAAAAACAACCAAACCAATACCGGGTAAACTAAACGCATATCAGCTTGACCAATCACGACTAACATGGCGGTAAAGTAGACTAAGATATATACCATCACGTTTAGAATTTTCATCACACTTTCTCTAACAGCCAACGACGTTTGCATGACCTTAGTGGCAATTCGACCTGCAAATTCATCTTGGTAAAACTCAAGGCTTTGCTTCATCAAATAGCGATGAGACATCCAGCGAATGGACATTGGAAAGTTACCCATAAGTATCTGGTGTATCACCAGTGCATGAATCAAGACTAAAATCGGCATGCCAACTGACAACATCAAAGCGATAAAAATTAACGTATTACCTTGCTCTTTGAACAAGGTTTCAGGGTCTTTATCTATGAGCCAGTCTACTAACTGCCCCATAAATCCAAATAAATAGACCTCAAATACAGCCAGTGCTGAAGTAAGAATGGTCATCCAGAATAATGGCCAGAACATACCTTTAGTGTAATGTCGACAAAATGCAAACAACGTATCAGGAGGCTGAGTAGGATCGAGCTTAGGAAAAGGGTTAATTAGGCGTTCAAAAAAGGCAAACATGGTAACCGCGGTATCAATTATTTGAAGCGCGATTATACGCAGCTTTATTAACAGACACCACGTGCATTAAGGCTCTTTTGCATGCAATAAAGACGTTACACCCTAAAAAGACACTTCCTCTGCCTCGGCTCGTAAAACGGCAGCCGCTTTTACCATTAGAGTTAATGATTCACGAGTTTCTGGCCAAGTTCTAGTTTTCAAGCCGCAGTCTGGATTAACCCATAAACGGTCGGCTGGAATGCGTTCCGCGGCCTTTTCAATTAATGACTGCATCCATTGCTGGTTAGGCATGATTGGTGAGTTAATATCATATACACCCGGCCCAATTTCGTTTGCGTAGTTAAACTTTTCGAACGCATTAAGTAACTCCATATTAGATCGGCTCGTCTCAATACTAATAACATCGACATCTAAGTCTGCAATTGAAGTAATAATATCGTTAAATTTGCTGCAACACATGTGAGTATGGATTTGCGTTGTATCTTGCACCACTGCCACCGACAACTTAAACGCATCAACCGCCCACTTTAAATAGACCGCCCAGTCTGCTCGTTTTAATGGTAAACCTTCTCTCAAAGCTGGTTCGTCCATTTGTATTACAGATATTCCTGCGTTCTCTAAATCTGCAACCTCCTCTCTTAATGCTAATCCAATTTGATATGCTTGCTGCTTCAACGATATATCTTCACGAGCGAAGGACCAGCACATCATGGTTATTGGGCCTGTGAGGATGCCTTTAACAGGTTTAGTCGTTAACGATTGTGCATACTGAATCCAGTTGATAGTCATAGGCGTTTTACGACTCACATCTCCAGAAATAATAGGAGGCTTAACACAACTGGAACCATAGCTTTGCACCCAACCAAACTCAGTGAAAGCATATCCATTTAATTTTTCACCAAAATACTCAACCATATCGTAGCGCTCAGCTTCACCATGAACCAAAACATCTAAGCCAATTTTTTCTTGCTCGGTTATGGCTTGCTGTATAGAGAACTCCACGGTGGTTTCATATAAAATTTTACTTAGCTTACCTTTTTTATATTGCCTACTTGCAGATCGAATATCATTAGTTTGAGGGAAAGGACCAACAGTAGTAGTTGGATATAAAGGTAAATTTAAAGCCGATTTTTGTGCTAGGCTACGCTGAAAATAAGGGCTATATCGATTAAATAACTCTTCAGTAATACCATCGACTTTTAACTTTACTGCATCGTTATGGACGGTTACTGATTGAGAACGCTTTAATATGGCTGAATCAGCCTCATGGATTTCAAAAGAAACATCTTGACCATTTAAAGCAGCGGCCAATACTGATACTTCCGATATCTTTTGTATAGAAAAAGACAAACCAGACTTTAACTCAGTATCTAAATTTAATTCACTGTTTAGATCTACTGGACTGTGTAATAACGAGCAGCTACTGGCTACCCATAACCGGTCACCAAGTGCATCGTAAAACGGTTTTAAAACAATTAAGCTTTTTGAGAGATCGTTACGCCAAATATTCCTACCATTGACCAAACCAAGAGATAAGACCTTATAGTTTGGTAACTTATCTAATACACTTTTTAAATCATTTTTACCTGCTACACAATCTAAATGAATACCGGCTACAGGTAAGTTACATGCCAACGCTAAGTTTTCATTTAAAGGTCCAAAGTAACTGGCCAATAATATCTTTAATGGAACTTTAATTATTTGATTATAAGCACGCTCAAAAGCCAATCTCCAACTGATAGGTAAATCTAAAGATAGAATAGGCTCGTCAATTTGAACCCACTCAATACCATGCTGAGATATTTCATGTAATAAATTACCGTAGGCATTTAATAAATTTGGCAATAGCGACAACTTTCCCTGATCATCGATATCATTCGTTTCTAGCACATTTTTATCTTCCAATTTTCCTAGCCATAGATAGGTAAGAGGCCCAATTAAAACCGGTTTTACTTTATTTTTTTTATCTTCAGAGCCTAGAAGTTGCTGAGCGTTTTTTATGTCTTGAATTAAGCTAGCGCCGTTCACATTAAATTTCTGATCAGCTGAAAACTCAGGAACAATATAGTGGTAGTTAGTATCAAACCACTTTGTCATATCTGAAGCTGGAGCGCCTGCACCCTTCACAAAATCTCCTCTTGCGATACTAAAATAGGTATCTAAACCTACCGGAGCTCCCTGCTTATGATTAAAGCGTTTAGGCACTACGCCCAAATACGAAGTCATATTAAGTACATGGTCATACCATGCAAAGTCTCCAACTGTTATAAAGTCCAATCCAGCATTTATCTGTGCTAACCAATTTTTTCGCTTCAGGGTCTTTGCTTCATTAATTAGCTGTGTCTGAGTGATTTTTTTTGACCAGTAATCTTCTAGTGCCCACTTTAATTCTCGATGCGCTCCTATTCTGGGTAATCCCAGTATATGTGCCTTAACTTGCGAAAGTTGAGGAAAAGTTTTATTGATTGAATTCATCTTTGTATCCTTTAGTATGAAATTAATTAATCCATACTGAAGTAAGCGGGGTCATGAATAAACATAATACAGGTAACCCGGTCACTGCGATAACAATCGTATTTAGCATGGAAGATTTTTCAATCTGACTATTCACTAAACATATAAACTTAAAAATTCCCCCTGTTGTTTCACACTACCATTAAAAATTTAATACCTTTTACTTATTTTACAGCTATTTTTCAAATAAAATTTAAGACGTAACATCTTAATAATTCGTTTCCATAAAATAATAAATAGTCGTTATAAATTAAATTTTTTATTTTTAGATT
>JBLHVV010000154.1:0-5262 GCA_047628755.1 Crocinitomicaceae bacterium
AAAATATCCCCGCCGATATTGCTGCGGCCAGTCAGCGTGATCGAAGTTCTATCGCTTTATTTCATATTGAACCTGAAACGGGTGTGGTGACTTTTACAAATGAAATTAGTACAGGTTTAGATGATGTCTATGGCTTGTGCATGTATCGAGGAAAAGAAAACCGAGTGTATGTATTTATTAATGATGAAGACGGTCGGTACGAGCAATGGGAAATTTCAGATTCCCAAGTTGGTTGGCAAGGTAACATGGTTCGAAGTTTTTCTGTTGAATCTCAGCCTGAAGGATGTGCCACTGACGAGCAACAACACAGACTATTTGTGGGTGAAGAAAACAAGGCTGTATGGACCTTGGGGGCAGAACCAAGCGATGACATTAATATGGAATTAATGGCTCCTATAAGCGATATATTAACAGCAGATATAGAAGGCATGGAAGTATATCAAACTAATGATCGCTCTATTTTAGTTGTATCAAGCCAAGGGAATGACAGCTTCGTATTATTTGATGCACGGCCTCCGTTTAATTATCTAGGTCGGTTTCGTGTTGGCTTAAATGAATTATTAGGAATTGACGGCGCATCTGAAACTGATGGATTAACGGTTACATCTGCTAATTTAGGACCGCTCTACCCTAAAGGTCTGTTAGTGGTTCAGGATGGTCGAAACCTTCTTCCAATGGAAAATCAAAATTACAAAATGGTCTCATGGGAAGAGATAGAAAAAAGTCTAAACTTTTAATTTTAAATTCGATTTAAAATATATTATCTTTAACCATTCACAATTAGCCCACATGTTGTTGTTAGACACCTACCCTGGGTAGGCTCTAAAACACATGCGGGCTTACCTTTTTATATCCAGTTAATAAAATACGGAATAATTATGTATTTAAAATTTCAACGGCAATACAGTGCGATTGCAGCAACATTATTGTTAGGAGTATCTGGCTGCCAAAACGGTGCTCCTGATATAGTAATACCGACTCACCAGACAGAAAATGCTTGGTATACAGAAGGTCAACAAGCCATAAAAAGCAAAGTGGCTCAATTGCCTATTGCATCAGAACAAAAAGCTAAAAATGTTATTTTATTTTTAGGTGATGGAATGGGCATTAGTACACTCACAGCGGCTAGAATTTTAGAAGGCCAGTTAAATGGAAAAACCGGTGAAGAAAATTACTTAAGCTTTGAGCGCTTTCCATTTACAGGACTGTCTAAAACTTACAATACTGATCAGCAGACACCCGATTCAGCTGGCACTATGACAGCAATGATGACGGGAGTAAAAACAGATGCTGGAATCATTTCCATTGATGAATCAGTGACTAGGGGAAACTGTCAATCGGGGCAAGGCAAAGAGCTGGTTACTGCGCTAGAGCTTGCTGAGCTGTTAGGGAGATCCACGGGGATTGTTTCCACGGCTCGAATTACCCATGCCACACCTGCGGCTACCTATTCAAAATCAGCCAACCGAAATTGGGAAAGTGATGCCGATGTGCCTGAAACTGAAAAGGCTTGTGATGATATAGCACGACAATTAATTGAATTTGAAGATAACCTAAAAGCCAATTATCCCAGCATTCGATCTGATGGTATAGAGGTTATTCTAGGTGGTGGACGTCGTAATTTTTTACCCAATGATGCCATTTATAATCAAGAAAACCCTGCATCTAACCAAGCTGAAGGTAAGCGCAAGGATAACCGAAATTTAATCGAAGAATGGAAAACCCGCTATCCAAAAGGTATCTATGCCAATGATGCTAAAAGCTTTTCAAATATAAATGTGCAAGACAGCAGTCATATATTGGGTTTATTCAATCCGTCTCATATGCGCTACCACCAAGACCGTAAAAATGATGCGCTTGGTGAACCCTCTTTAACCCAGATGACATCATTAGCCATTGACAAGCTAGCACAAAATAAAAATGGGTATTTTTTAATGGTCGAGGCAGGTCGTATCGATCATGGTCACCATGCCGGTAACGCTTATAACGCACTTCACGATACCATTGAGCTTTCAAATGCAGTGAAGGCTGCTCTGTTAAAAGTGAACCTAGAAGAAACATTAATTATAGTCACCGCTGATCACAGCCACGTGATGACTATATCTGGTTACCCTAAACGTGGAAACGATATATTAGGGAAGGTAATCGGCACTAATAGTACTGAGCCCACAATCATGAAAGACGGGTTACCTTATACCACGTTAGGCTATATGAACGGCCGAGGTATGCATGACCTAGGAGACGAAACAGATGCTGATGCTGTAGACGACCATCCTATCAATGTTGGCCGTAAAGACATTACAAACATTGATACAACCCAGCCTGGTTATCACCAAGAAGCGCTGATTGCACGGGACAGCGAAACCCACGGAGGTGAAGATGTTGGGATTTATGCCGTTGGTCCTGGTGCCCACTTAGTCAGTGGGGTGAATGAGCAAAGTATTATTTACCATATTATGACTTACGTCAGTGGCCTATCTGATTAATTTGACACTGTAGAGTATGATTAGCTAGATCACATAAAAAAGCCCAGTAGATCGCTCTGCTGGGCTTATTTCAATTAGTATTCGAAGTGATTATCTTCTTATATAATTAATACTGTTACTTCTATTGAGCGTTAGCCATATACTCTCGGCGTTTTTCTTCACCTGTAATATACGCTAGCCATTGATCAGCTGTTTTTTCAGTTTTCTCAAATGACTTAGCTGCTAAAAATGCTTGTTTTGCTTGAGACAACTCATCAAGATTAAACAGTATTAAACCTTTTAATACTTGGGCCCCTGCTTCTTGCTTAAAGTCTTCATCTACTATGGCTTTTTTAACGCTTTTTAATGCAAGCTTCCATTCTTGTCGCTCAGTATGAATTTGAGCCAGTTTATAATAGTCTTTACCTGCTTGAGTAAACCCTGCCGCTTGTGTCATAACAGTGATGGCTTGCTCGTATTCTTTTGCAATCATCAAAGCATCCCCCAGTAACGATAAATTTTTACCCGACTCTTCAACCACACCGTCTTTTATGCCCTTGATCATTATCTGTGCTGACTTATAAGGCACTTCTAATGTAAGCATGGCTTGAGCAAGGCTCACTACTTGCGATTCTTTGCCTAGCAGGGCTTGATCGTATGCTGTTTCTAACACAGCTAATTCTTTTTCTGGCTTTCCAAGTTCATTATAAACCGCACTTAATTGTACCCAATATTGAGGCTTAGGATATAACGCAATCAAATCTTTGAGGCAACGCTCCATAGATTTAAAATCTTTATTTTGATAGTAAACGGCACGTTCAACTAGCAACCAATTTTCACGGGGTTGTTTGTTTTGCATACGAACTAAAGAAATGGCTTTTTTTACATCAGGTAAAGCCGCATTATAATCTTCTAACTGATAATTAATTTGAGCGCGTAGAATATACGACTCAGGCCCAATTTTCTGTGTGGAAGAAGCAATAACATCGAACCAATCATTTAGCGCAACTAAAGATTTTTTATATTGTTCCTGAACTAAGTAAAGCTTGGCGATGCTGTATAACGTGGTTTGTTGCAAACTTTCTGGTAGTTTTTTTGTATTTAATACTTCGCGATAAGCAACCACTGCCTGAGGATAATTTTCACGATTAAATTCTACGTAAGCCACCATGTTCCAAGTCATTGCTGTCTCGTAACTGTTGCGGCGAATCCTTTTCATGGCTTGTAAGGATTCAAGTGCTTCATCGTATTGTTTGTTATCAGCTAACGCCCTTGCTTTGTCCAGTTTTTTGAATATCTTAGGGCGCATAGTTTGAGCACGACGTACCTTACGTTCTTTCTTTTCCACTGTATTTTGTTCTGGCTGTTGAGCTTCAATCTGCTCCGCCGCTTGTGCTTTTACTACTGTAAAGGGATTAACAGAGGTTGCCGTAAACAACACACAAGTCGATAACGCAATGGTTAACACAGGAGCCAGTTTAAATTTTTTCATGTTATGCTGCCTCATCGATTCTTACTGCTTTTATCAAGTTCAAAACGTATGATATTTCGTATACCAGATACTTCAACGGCTTTACCATCTTCAATTTTTGGCTTGTACTTGAATTTTTTAACAGCGTTAATCGCTGCTCGATTAAAAATATTAGGCGGATTGGCTTCTATAACCTTAGGGTCGGTTACCGTGCCTAATTTGCTTACGGTAAATTCCACCACTACGTAACCTTCAATGCCTTTTTGCGCGGCTCGACGAGGATACTGTGGCGCTACTTTAACAATGGGTAAATATTCCCCATCGCCACTGCCGCCGCCTAATCCAGCGTCTATATTTAAGTCTGCCGCAATATTTAATGCACCTATGTCCATACTATTCTGAGTTTGATCAAAATTAGGCTTGGCCATTTTAGGTTTGGGCGGCTCTACTGGAGCCACTGGTGGTTTATTTGGCTTGCGACTTTTAGTCTGAATATCGTCGTCTTGCTGCACATGTACAAATTCCACAAGCCTGCCAAAATCGTTTTCTTCAATCACTGAACTCCCAGAAGAAATAAGCCCTTGCATCATAAGACCCACTGAAAACGTGACCACTATGGCGGCCAATATGGCTAAGCCATATCGAGGAGCGGTTCCAAAAGAAACGTTAGCCATGTCAAGGCGCCTCTGTAGCCAATGAAACGTCATACACACCTGCCGCACGGGCTGCATCCATTACCGCCACCAGCGTTTTTGTTCTGGCTTCTTCGTCAGCTTGCACTACAACCGATCCTTGTGGATTCTCAGCGTGTAAACGCTCAATATTTGCGCGCAGCTGACCGACTTCGACCTTACGTTTATTAATCCAAATATCACCCACATCGCTAATGGCAATTAAAATGCTTGCTTTAGGTTTAGCCATAGATGTACTTGCATCAGGTCGATTCACTTCAATGCCCGATTCTTTTACAAAAGAAGCCGTTACAATAAAGAAAATCAGCATGATGAATACAACATCTAGCATAGGTGTGATGTCTATCTCACCTTCTTCAGCTTCTGGTGTTAGATTGTGAAATCCACGTCTCATAATTTATTCCTCTTATTGATCATAGGTCTTTGCCTAATGATCAAACGTCAATTTGTCTTCAATGTTAGATTTTTGGCGATTAATATGTCGTTGAATAATTGATTGAGCAAACACACCTGTTAACGCGCCAACCATGCCAGCCATAGTAGGAATAGTGGCTTTTGATATACCTGAAGCCATAGCCCTTGGGCTGCCATTACCTAAAAAAGCCATTACATCAAACACTTCAATCATGCCTGT
>JBLHVV010000155.1:0-5256 GCA_047628755.1 Crocinitomicaceae bacterium
CCTTTGCTGCACAAGCATTACCGGTGCTTAAAGACTTAGACTTGTTGGACAAAATGGAAGACAAGGTGAATGTTCACGGTGGCGCGATTGCGTTAGGACATCCGTTTGGTTGTTCTGGTACGCGTATTACTGGCTCGTTGTTGAACGTGATGGAAGACCGCGACTTAACCTTAGGTATATCAACTATGTGTATTGGTTTAGGCCAAGGTATCACTACTGTTATTGAACGCGTTTAAGTAAACCTCTATTAACGCCAGTTGTGCTTTTAATAAGTGCAACTGGCGTTTTTTTGTCTATCTGCTGGAAATTAAAGTGCAGCTAATACCGCTTCAGCGCTTGATGCTTCTAATGCCCCATCGTCAACACCTAAATACTCAACAGTACCATCGTTAACTATCATAGCAAAACGTTGGCTACGCGTACCCATACCAAATCCGCTACCGTCCATTTGTAAGCCTAGCGCTTCGGTGAAGGTGGCGTTGCCATCGGCTAGCATTAAAATATGCTCAGCATTAGCGGCTTGGCCCCATGCGCCCATTACAAATACATCGTTAACTGACACACAGGCAACCGTGTCTACCCCTTTGGCTTTTATGTCGTCTACATTCACCACAAAGCCGGGTAAATGTGCGGCAGAGCAGGTTGGCGTAAAGGCGCCCGGTACAGCAAATAAAGCAACTTTTTTGCCGGTAAAAATATCGTCAGTACTAATATCGCTCGGTCCTTCTGCAGTCATTGTTTTAAATGTGCCAGCAGGTATTTTGTCGCCAATTGAAATTGTCATGATGGATCCTTGTCGTTGGTTTGAATGATATATCTAAAGCGCTAGCATACTGGATCAATAATAATTTTAAACCCGTACACTGTAAGGGTATTTGACAGCTGTACCAATTATAGCCATTACTGGCCTTATTTGTGGTTCTAATTGCAGTGCTATTAGCTATTTTCAGACATTTACAGTGGTTTTATATCCCTCATTGGGCCCTAGCTAATTAAATGCTAGGCTGGCATAACAATTCTATTAGAGACAGGCAGATGAAAAAAGTACTGATAGTTTTATCCCTAGTGGTAGCTGTATTGGTCGGCCTAGGCTTTGTGTTTAAGGCTCAATTTATAGAGCTGGCCAAAGACGCCGTTACCAGCGATATGTTTGTTGCCGGTGATACCGACGATTTTAATCCAGGGACAAAAATAGGAGAAAAATTCCCTGCTATTAGCGCAACTTTTAATGACGCAACGGTGACTTCTCTAACGCAGTTCGCTGGTAGTAGAGGTACTGTTTTTATCGTCAGTCGTTCACTTGTCTGGTGCCCATTTTGTATGAAACAAATGGCCCAGCTTAATAAAAGTTTAGCGGGGTTTGAGCAGGCTGGTATTAATGTTGTTGGCCTCACTTACGACTCGCCAGAAGGTCAGCAACCGTTTAAAGACAAATTTTCTATCGGTTACCCCATTTTAAGTGACAATGATGCCGCCACTGTTAAGGCGCTCGGTATTCTCAATGAAAAGTATTCGCTAGGTGAAGCGGCTTATGGCATTGGCCACCCAGGCGCATTTGTGGTCGATACTAACGGTATAATTGTAGGTAAGATATTTATAGAGGCTTATTCAACGCGGGTTGATGCAAATTCGTTATTTGATTTTACCGATAATTTACTAAATTAATTTATCCCTAATTAGAGTTAATAATATGAGCGTCCGCGCTTTTTAAATATTGGTGGTATTAACTGGACTAGGGTTTACCTAGATATATTTTATGGCAGAGTTTGCTTCGCTAATCGCTAATCGCTAATCGCTAATCCCGATATTATTAGTGCATTTGCTGCTAGTTTTGTAAATCCATATTCGTCAGGGTATTCAGTTGATGTAATTGCTTGCTGGTTAATTCTAACTATCTGGATTATTTATGAGGCGAAAAATCGACAGATAAAATATGGATGGATATGTATTATTCTGGGATTTTTCCCTGGCGTAGCTGTCGGTTTTGCCTTGTATTTAAATCTTAGATTTAGGCAGTTATCAGCGTCACATAACTGATTAATAGCTAAGAATATATCGACAGCATGCTGTTATTTATGTGGGCAGTTTGGTCATATGCTTTGTGTTATCAAAATATTAAAAGTTTACGATGGGCTTTAGGCCTGACTACATTGTCCTAATACCTGCTATCTAAGTGGCACTTTAGTGTGACGGTCACATTAATGTAACAAAGCCCTATTAAGATATTTCAATCTATATTCACAACTTCTTGTTTTGGGTTAATTATTGGACTTGTTATGCATTTTAAAAAAATCACCGATGTCGATACGCCCTATGAAGGTGTAAGTGAAGAAGACTATCAAATTGAAAAGCATCGCTTGCAACTCGAAATTCTGCGAATTCAAAAGCGTATTATTCAAGAAAATAGACGATTGGTCATTGTTTTTGAAGGACGTGATGCGGCCGGCAAAGGCTCGACGATTAAACGTTTTATTGAAAATATGATTCCTTCCAGTTGCAATATAGTTGCCTTGGGTATTCCTACCCCTAAAGAATCAAAAAACTGGTTTAACCGTTATGAAAAAAATCTGCCCAAGCCGGGTAGTATTACTTTTTTCGATCGTTCTTGGTATAGCCGTGCGCTGATAGAGCCAACTATGGGCTACTGCAGTAAATCGCAATATAAATACTTTATGAGTAAGGTATTGAATTGGGAGCACAAGCTGATAGAGCAAGAGGACATATTACTAGTAAAAATTTATCTGTCAGTTGATAAAGAAGCTCAGTTATTTCGATTTGAAAACAGGTTAGATAATCCTTTAGCTTATTGGAAGTTTTCAGAGAACGATTTAAAAGCGCGTGAAAAATGGGAGTTGTTCACTCGTTTCAAAGAACAAATGTTTACTCATGCCTCATCTGAAAGATCACCTTGGGTTGTTATTAACGCCAATAAAAAGCGCGAGGCACGGCTAACCGCCATGCTGCATATTGTACGTTTACTCGGTAAGAAAAAATTTGAAACATTAACTGGTGAAGATGTCACAAAGAGTTATAGTATCAAGATTGGAGGGGTTAAGTTTAGAGGGCTAAGCTCCCAGCAACATGCCGTACTAGAAGAGTTAAAAGAACAAGAAAGTTATTTCATTGATTTAGACGATAAGGTCGATTTTAAATAATGACAACTAATACTGTACCGAGCTTACAAGAAGCGATGGGTTTACCCGTAATAGAATCTGCAGGTGGCTTAGTTTGCAATAGTAGACATCATGTTTTACTAATGTTTAAACGTGGCAAATGGGACATGCCTAAAGGGCGGATTGAAGAAGGGAAAACATTGGAAGAGTCGGCGACTAGAGAGGTCGAAGAAGAAACTGGCTTAAAAGCTAAAAAACTTACCATTGAAGCAAAACTGACTCCTACATGGCATACCACCAGCCATAACAAAGTTAAGTATTTGAAGAAAACCCATTGGTATTTAATGCATTACGATGGCAGTGATGATGATACTTGCCCGCAAATAGAAGAGGGTATTATTGAATGTCGCTGGGTTCATCTTAGTGAGCTACCTCAATATCGTGATTTGCTCCGAGCGCGGGTTAATTACGTTATCGATTTCTGGCATTCAAATATGGCCTATGTGCCTAGGCCCTAGCTGTCGAACAGGCAATAATTAGTCGCTTAGTTTTATTTCAATAAATACCAATGCCTTAGCGGCACGCTCAATGTCTTGTTGATTGGGTATTTTGTCTTTGTCTAAACGCACGTCTGAAAAACGTGCACTGCGTGGTAATGCCGTTAAAAAATCACCAAAGGCCTGGGCAATAGCTACTTGGTCTTTGCTAATCACTATTGGTCTGCCGATTCGGCTTTTACCTTTAAGCAATAGCTCTACGGACTCGACATCTTGTAAGTTTCGCCACCATTGATTTACATAATCAGTAAAACAATGGACGGAGCCATCTACAACGCGATAGCTGACCGGAGTTGACAGTGCTCGGCCGCTTTTACGCCCAGTAAATTTCAATAACACAATATCGCCGCTCATTATGAAATGCAGTGGTGAGTTAAGCAGCATTTTTACTATCGGATTAAGAACTTTAAAAATTGGGTTAGCCATTTGGGTGCCTCTTGTTAACGTGCTCTTTTACGCAGCATTACTATTTGGCAGATCACTCCAACCATATAGATCACTAAAAATGCCAGATAAAAACCACTCAGCAGTGGATCTTCAATGTTGGTAACAATCGGGGCGTCAGTTGGTAGACGCATTAAGCCGTCAGTAATAGCCGGAATCATATGGAACAAAAACGTCGCTGAAAAACTGAGAGCTTGTAAGTAAGGCGATAGTTTGCCAAATAGTTGTTTCTTTTCCGCCAGTGCACCAACGGCTAAAGCTGACAAAGTCAAAATGGCCAACACATGAGCAGGGTTAAAGCCGCCCTGGTGGAAAATAAATAAAGCAGTTGCTGCGGTAATGAAAGTACAAACTAGGTATATTTTACCAGAGCTTTGCTCAAGGCTAATCAGTTTGTATTTAACTAAGGCGGTAACCCCTGAGACTAAGGCAGTAATGCCTATAATGGTATGAAACCAACCGAATAAAGTAATTTCTGGCATGACAAATTCCTGCTTGTTATTATTTTTATAAAGCGCATAGCACACGCTGATATAGGGCTAAAACAATTTTCGTAAACCGCCAGCCTTAAGCTGACGGCTTGCATTGCTACTTTTTATCAAAGTCACTCCCGTCGTGGCGTTCTAGCAATTGACCTTCTTCTGCCCCCCAAGCACGGTTTACCATGCGGCCGCGTTTTACTGCTGGTCGGTCATGTATTTGCTGTGCCCAGCGCGCTACATTGGTATAAATTTTTACGTCTAAAAATTCTTGTGCGTCATACAATTTGCCAATAACTAACATGCCATACCAAGCATAGTTAGCCATGTCTGCAATAGTGTAGTCGTCGCCAGTTAAAAATTCACGTGTAGCCAGGTTTTTATTTAATACATCTAACTGACGTTTTACTTCCATCGCATAGCGGTCAATCGGATATTGGAGCTTTTCCGGTGCGTAGGCGTAAAAATGGCCAAAGCCACCACCAAGAAATGGTGCGCTGCCCATATTCCAAAATAACCAAGACAGGCATTCGGCCCTTGCTGCACCTGCAGTCGGTAAAAAGGCACCGTATTTTTCAGCAAGGTAAACCAATATGGCACCAGACTCGAAGATCCGCGTCGGCGGAGTAGTGCTGTTATCCAATAACGCAGGTATTTTTGAAT
>JBLHVV010000156.1:0-4881 GCA_047628755.1 Crocinitomicaceae bacterium
CAGCCAGTTTAGATGACATATACTGATTAAAGATTAAAGATTAAAGGTTAGTATTTAATGCCGGAATTTCATTTTAAAGCCCGAGACAAATTTGGCAAGCTTCACGAGGGTAGTCTCGAAGCGGCAAGTCGTGGTGCCATAGCGTCTCGTTTAATGGAAGACCGTATGATTCCCGTATCTATTGTAGTGGTTGAAAAAGCAGTGGGTCTTAACTACCAAATTGATCTTAAACGGTTTCTCCCGAAACCAAAAATTAGCCTAGATGACACGGTATTGTTTTGCCGTCAAATGCATGCTCTCACACGCAGCGGTATACCCATTATGCGTGCAGTATTTGGTTTAGCTGAAACGTCAAAAAATCCAATTATGGAAGCTATATTAAAAGACGTAGGCCTAAGCTTAGGCAGAGGCAATACGTTAAACCAGTCTATGAAAGCCCATGAAGATCAATTTTCACCATTATTTATCAGTATGGTCCAGGTGGGTGAAAGCACTGGTAAATTAGATGATGCTTTTTCTCAATTAGTTCGACATTTAGAGATGGAGCGAGACACACGAAAAAAAGTGGTTACGGCATTACGTTATCCAACTCTAGTAATTGTTTCAATATTTTCTGCTGTGATGGTTGTTAACTTATTCGTAATACCCAGTTTCTCAAAAGTATTTGCAAAGTTCGGCGCTGATTTACCATTCGCTACTAGCATTCTACTCAATACTTCTAGCTTCTTTTTAGCATACTGGTGGTTAATTTTATCAGTTCTGATCATCTCTATATTGGGTTTTAGAAAATATATTAAAACTATAAAGGGTAGATACAACTGGGACAAAATTAAGCTTCGCTTACCTCTAGTGGGCGACTTATTAAATCGGATTGCACTATCACGCTTTACTAGAACATTTGCCATGTTATTCAGTGCTGGTGTCCCCATTTTACGAGCATTAGAGGTAAGTGCCGAGGCCATTGGTAATGCTTATATTGAAACAGCCGTCAAAGAAATGAAAAATGGTATTGAACGGGGCGATTCATTAGCAAGAACGGCCAATTCGTCAGGTATGTTCACACCCCTTATTTTACAAATGATAACAGTAGGTGAAGAAAGTGGTGCAGTAGACAAGCTATTAGAAGACGTGAGTGATTTTTATGATCAAGAAACAGAGCACGACGTGCAAAACTTAAGTGCTGCAATAGAGCCTATTATGCTGGTATTTATGGGGGGATTAGTGCTCATATTGGCTTTGGGTATTTTTTTACCACTATGGGATCTTGGTTCTGTAGCCCGATAGAGTTCAATGGTCTAAAAATGAATTATAGACAATATAGGCTATACTTTTATTACTGATAAAGGACATTAACAGCAGTGAAAAAATTCGGGTTTACATTAATAGAGCTGGTGGTAGTGATTGCACTGTTAGGCATATTGGCAGCAGCGGCGCTGCCTAGAATGATTAAAAGTTATGACGGTGCCCATAAGAGTACTGTGACCGCAACTGGTGGCGCTCTTGCCAGTGCCGTAATTTTAGTCCGTAGTCAGTGGGTAGCCAATGGTGCTCGCGGCGAAGTGGATAAAGTAGTGGGGTACGGTGACGATGGCATTGCTACTTCTTCTGAAGGCTGGCCTACAGATGCTTATCAAGGCAGCGCTTCGAATCATAATACTTCAGTCAGCGGTGACGCTGGTCGGTGTGTTCGTTTATGGCAGGGCTTATTAATATTAAGTGCTCCCACAGTTAGTGCCACTGCAGCTGATACCATTGATTATTTAGCAGACACATCGGGCAATAGCATTTGCCGTTATACCTACCAAAACAGCGATGAAAACAGCCAAATAGAATATAACGTGGCTACAGGCTCAGTAGTCACTGTTTTGTAACAGCGTTTAAAATTTTTGTTACAAAATAGCCACCGTTAGAAAGAGAAAATTATTTATTATGGTCTAAACTATAATTAAAGTTCATAAAAATAGAGTCGTTAATAACTCAGTACAGTATTTATCAACGGAGAGTAGTATGAAAAAAATGAATCAGCCGAATTCGGCTCAGCAAGGTTTTACCTTAATAGAACTGATTATGGTGATCGTGATACTAGGAATATTGTCAGCGTTTGCATTGCCCAAGTTTGCAGATTTTTCTGATAGTGCCAGAGATGCATCAATTGCAGCTGCCCAAGGTGCGATTAAGTCTTCAGTAGCCATCGCTCATGCTCAGTGGCTGGCAGATGGGAGCAATGGCGCGACGATTACTCTTGAGAGTGTGGCCTACAACATGACTAATGGTTATCCTGATTCCGATGAAATTGTTGCACTAGCTGATTTGAGTGGATATGAAACACTTCCAGCATCCCCTACAACGACATTGACTGTTGCTCTTGGAACCACCGCGGGTGATGCATGTTTTATTTATACCGCAGGAGTGGAGGACGCACCAGGACCACCAATCGTGCTCGGTACTGCTGCTAGCGTAGGTAGACTTAGTACCATGGCCGATGCGACTACCTGTACTCCTTAACTTGAATTAGCTATATGAATTCAAAAAAAGGTTTTACCTTAATTGAGTTAGTTGCTGTCATTGTGGTGATCTCGATCTTAAGTGCCGTGGGTATTGGTTTACTCAGTGGCACAGATCAATACGCAGCACGGCTGGCTTCCGATAGGTGGCTAGCCGGTTTTCGTTTGGCACAAAGATTATCGTTACAAAAGCAAAGCCCTAGCAATTTAGTTGTTACCACCGTTAGCAATTCTACTGATCAATGGAACATGTCTATTGACCAGGGCGCTACCAATCTTAGCCAATTCAGTGTTGATAAAGTAGGTTTAGTAGCTTACGGATCAACTACCAATTTTTTAGCATCTTGCGATTCACTTTCCCCGTTAACATTCCCGCTCACAATAAATTTTAATGGATACGGAGATTCAGTTTCTGGATCAAGAGTCCAAGTTTCCACAAATCAACGAATATGTTTTGTGGGCGCTACAACACAACAACTGTGCATCAGTCCAAGCGGATATGCTTATGAAGGATCATGTGAAAACTAAATACTTTTCACACCACTTATCTCCACAGCATGGTGTGACGTTAATCGAACTGGTTATTACTATCGTAGTAATCGGTATTGCTTTGTCTGCACTTATCTCAGCACTCTCTACTGGTATTATAAATAGCTCAACTCCCCTATGGGAAAGTAAAGCATTAGAGTTGAGTCAAGCCTACCTTGATGAAATTCAAGCGATGAAGTTTGATGAGCAAACAGATTCAGGGGGCGGGTCACTTGTAAACTCTGCAGTCAGTTGTGCGGCAATTGATTTTAATGATGCAGAGGCACGCTCAGAATATGACGATGTTGATGATTATCATGAACTAACAGACTCGCCACCCATATTAATTGAGGCTGCAATCAACATGGATGATTATGCTAGCTATGAAGTTTCTGTGCAGGTGTCATGTGCTGGAAACGATTTAGGGTTAGCTAATAACGAATCAGCTAAACGCATTACGGTAACGGTCACAGTACCCGGTGGTGAATCTAGACGTGTGGCTTTATATAAAGGAAATTTTTAATGATAAAAAATTCCCTATTAAATCCAGCTAATAAAAACTGTAAAGTGAAAGGCAATGGGTTCACTTTAATTGAATTAATAATAGTGATTGTACTATTATCAATTCTTGCCGTAGGCAGCGTTAAATTTATTAGTTTTAGCGCTCAAGGGTATGTGGATACAGTTAGACGCTCAGAGCTTTCTTCTACAGGTACCATTGTAAATGAAAAAATATCCAGATTAGTACGTGATGCCTTACCTAATAGCATTCGAGTTACAGCAGACAGCCGCTGTTTAGAGCTGATCCCTATTATTGGCGCCAGTCAATATATTCAAGCGCCTTTTGTATACAGCCCCACCTCGATTTCTCGCACAGAATTACATATGGTGCCATTAGATTCAGCGTCAAGTAACAATGGGTTTTTAGCGATTTATCCCAGTCCCAATCAACAAGACTCATTATATTCGGGGAGTGATAACCCAGGTTTTATCAGTTTACAGACAGTGACTTTTGACTCTACTACCGCTGACGGTGCCAGTGTCTATATATTTAACAGTTTGGCAAGTTTTGAATTTCAACAAGAGTCCCCTAACAAGCGCGTATTTATTACCACTGGCCCGGTGGCGTTTTGTCAGGATGGAGATCGGTTATATTTTTACCGTAATTATGGCTTTGTACCTAATGTAGCGAATTTATATACAAATTTACCAGCTACGCTTCCTAATCGATTATTAGTAGCAGATAAAATATTATTAAATAGCTTAGTGTTTACTCACCTGCCAGTAAGTCTGCGCAGAAATGCAGTAGTAGCTTATGAATTAGAATTTCAAGACGATTCAAATGAAAGCGAAACCCATGCAGTGAATCAAGAGGTGCAAATTAGAAATGTACCTTAATAAAATAAGAAATATTAATAACGTTAACCGGCAAGCTGGATTAGGTTTGCCAGCTGCCATATTTTTAATCGTTGTAATGATATTAATCGTAGCTTCAATAAACCAATTAAACGAGCTTAATGCTCAGGCATATGGCAGAGAGTGGCTGAGTCAGCGAGCATTTTATGCAGCTGAATCAGGGGCACAAACAGCCGCTGTATTAATGCTAAATGGGTTAGAAACAGCGCCTACCTGCGATGCCAATTTTATTAACAACTTGTCTCTAACAGTAGCTGGACTTAATTCTTGTATCATTAATGTAGTATGTGGTTCACAAACAATTTCTTCAGAAACGTACATTACATTAACCAGCACCAGCTCATGTGGTACCGGAGCCGATCAAGCAACGCGTATTGTACAAGTGAGGTTACTGGATGATTAAGTTCTTATTAACTTTTATGTTAATGGTAAC
>JBLHVV010000157.1:0-4839 GCA_047628755.1 Crocinitomicaceae bacterium
CATTTAATTTGGACCGCAACTTAACTAAAAAAAAGCTTATCTCTGTTAACGAGGTTATGAAATTTAGTGAATTGAGTCTTCAGCCTCAATCACCGCATTTAAATCAAATAAAAGGCGCTAAAATTCTTTTAGTCGAGGATAAAGAAATCAACTTGCTTTTAATGCAGGAAGTACTGGCGAATATGCAAGTTGAAGTCACTGTGGCGATTAATGGAGCCAATGCGGTTGAAGAGGCAAAGAAAAAAATGTTTGACTGTATTTTAATGGACTGCCAAATGCCGGTAATGGATGGTTATCAGGCGACTCGTAAGATCCGCGAAATAGATGCTTATCAACACGTACCTATTATTGCTTTAACCGCTGATGCACAAGACGGCAGCCAAGATAAAAGCTTTAATGCTGGAATGAATGGCCACATGACTAAGCCAATTGAGTTAGATATCTTATACTCAACGCTCTCACAATGGATAATCACACCTGACTAAAAGAGTAATGGCTATATTAATTGGCTAAAACTTTCAGGGATCAATATTAGATTAAAAGTGCAGGGAAATATCTCGATGAACGGCTAAGCATGATGCAATGCTACTGGCCTGATCAGGCGTTAGGCGTTGTTGTAGCCGCATACCAACTGTCATTCGAATAGCTTCATTATAAATTGCGAGCTCTGGCATCAATCTTTCCTCTGCTTGTTTTCGCCACTCTATTTCTGAAGTCATTTCTTTAATTGCTAGCCTTACTTTGTCAGTGCTTTTTTCAGTATCAGAAGCATTTTTCTTTAAGATCCTGCGTGCTTTGGATAGCATTGTTTGAACCGATGATACATTGGTAAAATCAGCTAGTTGAGTTGTATAACTTTTAATTTGTTCTATTGCCTGTAGTGCGGGCTGTCTTTCTATGACAGTTATTAACAATTTAAGATTGGGTAGATTCGCCCTCAATGATTCATGCTCAATTATCATCTTTTGCATTATTTGTATTACTTCATAACTTTCATCAGCATTACGTCGGTAATTGCGGCTAGCCCGATTGGCTAAGTCAAATAGTTTATCAAACTTTTGCTTAGAATCACTCCACTGACTTGGAAGGTTATTTTTAAGTTGGTCAAAATTCTGTTGTAGGCTTTTTCTAAGTTCGATTTGTCGGTCCAGTAATATGTAATCAATACCGCTTTTAGTCAGTTCACTAATTGATTCTGATGCCAAGGCTATTTTTTTATTGAGAGTTATTAGTTTTCTTTCTATCGCTCGTGCATCCTGATGAATGGGTCGATACAATATTTTAAACTGTTCCAATTCATTTCTTGATAGCTTTACTACGTCAATAAGATTAAAACTTTTCAGGGCCTTACTGAAGCTTTCGGTTAAATCTTTTTGGTAATTATCGGGTAGGTACGACAGATTTATTGATTTTATTTGATTTATGCTGGCCATTATTGTTTTTTCATTGGCATTATAGTCATCAAAAACCGAGTTTTCTAAACACTGTTGTAGTTTTGGATTGCTCGGTGGTGGCGCCGTTTCTGATGTGAGGTATGTCTTATTTGGCAGGTAGTTGACTAGTGGTGGATAAAATCCAGCAATTGTCAGTCCCAATAATTGAAGGCCAATAAACGCAACCGCACCTTTGTAAATCTGCGTTGTTTTTATCTGGGGAGGAGCTACGCCTCGTAAGTAAAATAAAGCAAATCCAAATGGTGGGGTTAAAAACGACGTTTGAATATTTAAACCAATCATAACACCCAACCAAACGGCGGTAATGTTAGCACCTGGGTCGGCAAGTAAAATGGGTGCAACAATGGGTACTACAACAACGGCTATTTCAATGAAATCGAGAAAGAAACCAAGGAAAAAAATGACAGCCATTACGACGATAAACTGAATCCAGAAACCACCGGGTAAAGAGGTTAAATAACCCTTCACCAACTCTTCACCCCCAAATGCTCGAAAAGCTGAAGTGAGCATGGCGGCACCAATCAATATGATGAAAACCATTGAGGTGGTTTTCGCTGTCTCTGTCATTACACCGACCAAAGTGTTATCAATTCTATAAGCGCGCCAGACACTCCATCCTATGGATGTTAGTAAAGCCAAGACACTAATTCCGGCTAGAGCAATACCAAAAGCATCAGAGGTGTTCTGAATGTTTTTAATGTTTAAATCAAAAAGCTGAATAAGAACTGCTAATATAAACAGTGATGTAATAGCGATAATGGCAGGAACGTAAGCTCGTGGTTTCCCCGACATTAAACGATAACTGCCCATTATTAATGCACCAACAGCACCAACAGCACCCGCTTGGTTGACGGTTGCTATACCAAAAATAATAGAACCAAGTACGACTAAAATTAGGGTAAGTGGCGGTGTTAAGGCGAGCAATATTTTAACTGCAAAGCGACGATCATACTTACCTTCAAAAGGCACTGGCGGCGCTTTTTCAGGTGAAATAATGGCTGTAATTAATATGTAGAGCATATATAAACCGACCAATATTAATCCGGGTATAAAGGCCCCCATGAACATATCGCCAGCACTAGCTGAGACAACATCAAAATCACCAGGCATTGAGAAGCTACCGGTGGCCTCTCTGTAGTCAGCCTTGCGCATGGTTGCTGCCTGATCAGCTGCATTGGACAATTGGTCGGCCAGTATAATTAAAACGATAGAGGGTGGTATTATTTGACCTAACGTGCCAGACGCGCAAATGGTGCCGCATGCGAGCGACTTCGAATAGTTATTACGCAGCATAGCTGGTAGGGAAATCATTCCCATGGCAATCACTGTAGCCCCTACAATGCCGGTAGTAGCTGCAAGTAGTGCACCAACTAAGACGACTGAAATGCCGAGTCCACCCGGTACAGGGCCGAACAACTGGGCCATCGCTACAAGCAGATCTTCAGCAATTTTAGAGCGTTGTAACATGATGCCCATAAACACGAAAAGCGGAATGGCGATTAATGTGTCGCGCTCAACATTCCAGTACAAACTTCGAAAATTAGTGACACCGGCACTCAGCCATTGATTAGGCCCGCCTAATGCAAAGTAAGCGTCAGTATCGCCTTCAAAAACATAGCCAGACAACGCAGCCAAGGTAATCGTTAAGATGGCTGAGCCGGGCAAGGCAAATGCCACTGGAAATCCGGAGATCAGTGCAAACGCCATGGTTACGACGAGTAAAATGAGAAAGTAAGTTTCCATGGATTAAGCTACTCGCTTACTGTTAACAAGTTGCCGGTAGTCCACACGTTCCTCGTCTGATGAGTTGTGAATTACGCTAATATTATACAAAAGATAACTCACGAACTGGATTAGCATCGATACCGCAAAAACAATTAAAAAACCCGCCATAATGTATTTTATATACATACCATAACCACTTTGTGATACTTCAAAACTCAGTAATGGACTATTGATACTATTACCTTTTCCACCCATTCCATGCATTAATATAACCCAACAAATTGGCATGCCCAGTACAAGGCAGCCAATAGAATTGGTCCAAGCTTTAGTTCGTCGTGACATTCCTGCATAAACCACATCGACTCTCACGTGTCCTTCCTCGACGAGTGTGTAAGCACTCGCAAACAAAAATAAAGCTGCATACCAGAAACGAACAATGTCGCCCATGTAGGCTTGTTCGTAAGAAAATACAAACCGGCTGATTACAATAGAAAATTCGGCCAAAACGACGAATAGCGCCAGCCAGCAAAAGCTAATCTGACGAAATATTGTAGCCATAAAAAACGATATTAGAATGAGGGGGTAGTGGACATAGCTGCCACGGAATATAGGCCGACCTAATTGAATGGTTAATTCTGTGCCGACCAAAGGTTCAAGTAGGTCTTCAACGCGCAAAAAAGAGATTAACATGTCGATAAATCCGATCAAAACAACCGACCAAAATGACATGCGTATAATATAGGCGGTCAATGTAGCAAAACGATAAGCTTCATCGTGTAATGTTCGGCTGGTAGTTTTTAGAACATAAAATAGACCTAGAACTAGCGTTGCCAGATAGGCAATAATTTGTATCCACCCCCAATTTAGTTGTTTGTTTTCGAGTGGTTTATAGGGCTGTTCGAGGCCAGCAAATTGATAATGGGACAATAGATTATAGGGGCCAGGCAATTCTTGCCAATAGACCAAATAGTTATTAATTAGATAGAGAAGTACTGCGATCACCATCGAATAGGCGAAACATCGGCTAATAGTCGTCAAGTTAAAATCATACTGCATGTTTAGGAGCGGGGGGGCGTTTACGAAAAGGGTTAATTAAGACGGGGTTATTAACCCCCGTCTATGTCAATTGACTTGACCAGCGAAAAGCCTAAAGACCTAACACTCGATTACGTTGTTGTACGTAGGCCTGATCTGAAATTTTCGCCCAAGCTCCGACTTCATTTCGAGAAGTAATAAAGCTCTGGTGAATTTTTTTGGCAAGCGCATCATGTTGTTGAACTTCCTCAAACACTTCTTCGGTTGCTTCACCAAAGCTATCATAAATATCATCACTAAAGCTACGAAGTTTAACGCCTTGCTCAGAGATTAATTTTGACAGTGAAGCACCATTATTAGCATTGAATTCAGCCATCATAACTGAGTTCTCAGTTTCGGCTGCAGCCATTATTGTCATTTGATCAGCTTCGCTTAGACCATCCCAGAATTTTTTGTTCATGCCGAGAGTTAATTGTGCGCCTGGCTCATGCATACCTGGGTAATAATAATATTTAGCCGCTTCATAAAATTTCATAAAGCTATCATTCCAGGGGCCAACCCATTCTGTTGCATCGATAGCACCAGAAATAAGGTTTTCGTAAATTTGGCCGCCAGGTAATGAGAC
>JBLHVV010000158.1:0-4818 GCA_047628755.1 Crocinitomicaceae bacterium
TCGGCCACTCGGACACCTCACCAAATCGTACATAACACATTTTTTATACTTGATTCATTACCTGAACAAGTCGCCCGCATTTACGTTGTAAATAAGCGCTCTGTCATCGCTAATCAAGCTACGATGGTTATTCTCAGTAAAGAGGCGCGCATTATACTAATGGCCGCTTTAAGTTCAAGTACTACGTTGATTTTTAAGTGAATAAGCTAACTTACTTTGCCAACCAGTCCGCTGCCATATGTGTTTTGTATAAATGATAGCCAGGGGAGGTGTAACCATGTATTAAATTCTATGCACCTCAGTGCAAGCAAGAATAAGTCACAATTATAAGTTGTAAGTAAAGAGTCTAAAATTGCGATGCATGAGTATGAATAGAATTCATTATCTGACTGAATACTATGAACTTCCTGTAGGTTGCTAGGCTTGCTATAATATGCGCCTTTTATCGTACTTTGGATTTCAACATGGCCCAGTCATCACTAAAACAGCTGTATTCCACGCTTTCTGAGCGAATTATGGTGCTGGACGGTGCAATGGGAACGTCTATTCAAACTTACAAGCTTGAAGAGGAAGACTTTCGCAATGGTCATTTCGACGATCACCCAAGCCCACTTAAAGGCAATAACGATTTATTGTCTATTACTCGGCCTGATATTATCGAAGAAATACACGATTCTTTTTTTGCCATTGGGGCGGACTTAGCCAGCACCAATGCGTTTAGTGGCACCACCATTGCTCAGGCCGATTATGGCCTTCAAAACGCCGTGTATCAAATTAACTTTCAGGCGGCACAATGTGCTCGACGCAGTGCCGACCGTTGGACGGCTAAAACCCCCGAACAGCCCCGTTATGTGGTGGGCTGTCTTGGGCCAACCAATCGTACCGCGTCAATATCTCCCGAAGTGAATGACCCCGGTGCTCGTTGGGTGACGTTTGATCAACTGGTCGAGGCTTATTATCAAGCGACCAATGCGCTGCTTGATGGGGGTTCAGATATGATCATGATTGAAACCGTATTCGATACCCTAAATGCCAAAGCAGCTTTGTTCGCGGTTATAAAAGTCAAACAAGAGCGCAATCTACCAGACTTGCCAGTGATGGTCTCTGGCACCATTACCGACGCATCAGGCCGCACACTTTCTGGCCAAACGGCTGAGGCATTCTGGGTGTCGTTAATGCATGGTGAATTATTTAGCATTGGTTTGAACTGCGCTTTGGGCGCCGACGAAATGTTGCCCCATGTTAAAATGTTAGATAAGCACGCTACGTGTTTAGTGTCGGCTCACCCCAATGCCGGGCTGCCCAACGAATTTGGTGAATACGATCAAACCGCAGAAGAAATGGCTGAGCAGGTAAGACCGTTTTTATCTGAAGGCCGTGTGAATATTATTGGGGGGTGCTGTGGCACCACACCAGCCCACATAAAAGCCTTAAGAAAAATGGCCGACGAATACCCTACTCGCGCTTTTCCAAGTGGCGCAAAAAAATTAGCCCAGTCAGTACAGGATGCTAAATAGTGAGTGAGCAAAATATTAAAACAGTTCCTGATATGGTCTTAAGTGGCTTAGAGCCATTGGTCGTTAATGACACCACCGGTTTTGTAAACGTAGGAGAGCGCTCTAATGTAACCGGTTCGCGTAAATTTTCTCGTCTAATTCAAGAAGATAAGTACGAAGAAGCGGTTAACATTGCCCGTGTACAAGTGGAAGACGGTGCGCAAATTATTGATGTAAACATGGACGACGCCATGTTAGATGGCGTAGTGGCCATGAAGCGTTACTTAAACTTACTGGCGTCTGAACCCGATGTGGCTCGAGTGCCGTTCATGATCGATTCCTCTAAATGGGAGATCATTGAAGAAGGTCTGAAGTGTGTTCAGGGTAAAGCCATTGTTAACTCTATTTCTTTAAAAGAGGGCGAAGAAATATTTTTAGAACACGCCCGTAAATGCAAAATGTACGGTGCTGCTGTTATTGTTATGGCGTTTGATGAGAAAGGCCAGGCCGATACGTATCAGCGCCGCATAGATATATGCAAACGCTCTTACGATACGCTAGTAGAGAAAGTTGGCTTTGCGCCACAAGACATTGTATTTGATCCCAATATATTCCCCGTGGCCACCGGCATTCCTGAGCACGACAATTATTGTGTGGATTTTTTCGCCACTACTCGGTGGATAAAAGAAAACTTACCTGGTGCTAAAATATCGGGTGGTGTGTCTAATATGTCATTCTCGTTCCGCGGTAACGACATAGTACGTGAAGCCATGCACTCGGTGTTTTTGTACTACGCCATTAAAGAAGGCATGGACATGGGCATTGTAAACGCCAGCATGCTAACCATCTACGATGATATTCCTAAAGATTTATTAGAATGTGTTGAAGACGTGGTTTTAAACCGTCGCAGCGACGGTGCTGAGCGGTTGGTTGATTTTGCTGAATCATTAAAAGGTCAGTCAATCGAGCAAAAAGAATCAGATAAATTAAAATGGCGCGAAGGCACTTTACAGCAGCGCATTACCCACGCACTTGTTAAAGGGGTTACCGACTTTATAGAAGACGACGCCGAAGAGGCACGAGTGGCCGCCAACAAACCGATTGAAGTCATTGAAGGCCCATTGATGGTGGGTATGAATGTAGTAGGGGATTTATTTGGCGATGGAAAAATGTTTTTACCTCAAGTGGTAAAAAGTGCCCGGGTAATGAAAAAAGCAGTGGCGTATTTACTGCCCTATATAGATGAAGAGAAACGTATATCCGGTGACGTGAGCAGCAATAATGGCGTGATCATTATGGCGACGGTAAAAGGCGACGTGCACGACATCGGTAAAAACATTGTAGGCGTGGTGTTGTCTTGCAATAACTACGAAGTAATTGACCTAGGAGTGATGGTGCCGCCCGAAGTTATTTTAGATAAAGCCATCGAGCATAACGCCGATATTATTGGTTTGTCTGGATTAATTACCCCTTCGCTAGACGAGATGGTTACCATTGCGCAAATGATGCAGCAGCGCGGTATGACTCAGCCATTATTAATTGGCGGAGCGACCACCTCTAAAATTCATACAGCGGTTAAAATTGAGCCTCAGTTTGATGGTATTACGGTGCATGTGTTAGATGCCTCTAAGTCAGTACCAGTGGCCAGCGCATTATTAAGTGATACCGAAAATACTTTTGTTGAAGACTTGCGTGAAGAGTATTTGGCCGCCCGCGAAAAGAACGCCCGTAAGCGTGGCCAAAAAACATTCAGCAGTTTAGAAACTATTCGTGCCAATACTGCAAGTTTAAACTGGGATGGCTATCAGCCAATTACCCCTTCGTTTATTGGTAATAAAACCATTAATAATTACCCATTAGAAGAAATCAAAGAGCGATTTGATTGGACGCCATTTTTTATTACTTGGGAATTACACGGTAAGTTCCCAGGTATTTTAACTGACAATGTTGTTGGGGAAGAGGCCACTAAATTATTTGCTGATGCCAATGAGCTGCTGGATAAAATTATCAATGAAAAACTTCTTAGCTGTCACGCGGTTATGGGTATGTACCCAGCCAATGGCATTGCGGGTGATCAAACAGAAGTTTATGCCGATGACAGTCGCGGCGAAGTAAAAGCCGTATTGAATCATTTGCGACAGCAAACTGATCGTCCAGCAGGGCGTCCGTATCGTTCTCTTGCAGACTTTATTGCACCTAAGGAAACTCATGTAAAAGATTACATGGGCGGCTTTGTGGTGACCTGTAAAGGCGCTGACGACCTAGCCAAAATATATGAAGACAATTTAGACGACTACAATGCCATTATGGTTAAAGCGTTAGCCGATCGTTTTGCAGAAGCCTTTGCTGAAGTTTTACATGAACAAGTGCGTAAAGATTATTGGGGTTATGCGTCTGAAGAAAATCTGACCAATAAAGATTTAATTTCAGAAAAATATGAAGGTATTCGTCCAGCCCCTGGCTATCCTGCTTGCCCAGAGCACAGCGAAAAAACGACATTGTTCTCAATGTTAAACGTTGAAAAAGAAATTGGTTGTCAGCTAACAGATAGCTTTGCCATGTACCCAGCGTCCTCAGTAAGTGGTTGGTATTTCGCTCATCCTGAAGCCCGTTACTTTGCATTGGGGAAAATTGATAAGACCCAAGTTGAAGAATATGCAGGGAAGAAAGGTTGGGATATGAATACAGCCGAGCGTTGGTTGCGTCCTACTTTAGGATATGACGAATAATAAAGACATTAACAATATTGATTCTCATTAAGATTAAAAAAATTATATTTAAATAAAAAAAATAAAAATAAAAATAAAAATTAAAAAAAAGGCTCAATAGATTAATCTATTGGGCCTTTTTATATTCTGAATAGCAAACAAACTTTTTCTGTCCTTCCTATAAAATTTAGCTAATTGATTATCATTATTTTTTTACACTACTTATTAACTTGTATTAAACAAAATTTATTCCTAGCGAAAAAATGCACAGTAATAGTTACTTTTTACAGGGTTATTGCTCTTTGCTCGTGCGTGTTTTTTTTTCGACTATTTGGTTGAAATTTAATCTAAATTTTTAAATTTTTAATTAGTTGATTTAAATCAATGGGTTAGTGGGTTTTTTAAGCTTATATTTGTTTTATGGCACGGCAAGTGCGTTATTAGGAATAGCTGGTTATAACATGCTAATACAAGTCGATTTATGGTTCATCCAAATGAGGTTTTAATATGTTTAATAAAAAGAAGTTAGTTCCTATGCTTATTCTCGTAACCGGAGTCGCTGTGAGCGCTCAGGCTGAAGAAATACGCATAGCCATTGGCCACCAAAGTATGTG
>JBLHVV010000159.1:0-4742 GCA_047628755.1 Crocinitomicaceae bacterium
CTTTGGTTTTGACTGTCGCCCAGATGCATTTTCTGGCTTAGGCGCAGCACTTTATCTTGGCTGTTAAACAGCTTTTGTATTTTAAAACCGGCTGGGTCGGTTACGTCTACTTGGCGCGGCAAATAATCGTATTGAATAATGGAACGATTGCCAAATTCATCCGCTCTTACAGGGTTATTCTGGGTCGGTGTAGCCTGACCAGATGTCGGTGTTTATTCTGGTTTTATTTTTGCTTTTTTTATTAGCCTTGTTCTTGCCATGACCCGCTGTTGGGACCATTGGCTTATCTGCTTCTGTTGATTCTTCTATTAGGGACTCATCTATTTCAAAACCTGCTACTTCTTCGCGTTCTAGCCTGACTTTGTTTTTCTTTTCGATAATTTTAAAGTGATGATAATCTTCATGATCAATTAACGACAATGCTAACCCTACTTCACCTGCACGGCCGCTTCGACCAATGCGGTGCATGTAATCTGATGGGCTTCTTGGTAAGTCAAAGTTAATCACCACTGGCAATTTTTCAATATCCAGACCACGGGCTGCAATGTCTGTTGCAATTAATACTTCTATGTCACCTTCTTTAAATCCGTTAAGTACTCGACTACGAGCACCCTGTCCTTTGTCTCCATGAAACACTTCTGCAGTAATGCCCCGTTTAGAAAGCTTGTCGGCTAGGTGTTCACAGCTGTTTTTAGCGTTAACAAAAATAAGTGTTTGTCGCCACTTATGCTGCTTAATTAAATGCGCTAATACCGCTGTTTTTTCACCTTTGTTCACGGTAAAAACACGCTGAACTAAGGTGCTGGCATCAGCACTTTGCACTTGAACTTCAACTGGGTCGTCAAGCAACTCTTCAGTTAAAGATTGAACTTGCTCTGGGAAGGTGGCAGAGAACAATAATATTTGTTTGTTCTTTGGGGTCAATGCTAGCAATGAAGATAGCTCTTCTGTAAAGCCTAGACTTAACATTCGGTCGGCTTCATCGAGTACTAAGGTTTGAACTCTATCAAGCTTAATGGCATTACTTGAGATTAAGTCGAGTAATCGACCCGGGGTGGCAACCAATATATCGGTCCCGCCACGAAGTGCCTGCATTTGAGTATTAACAGAAACACCACCAAACACAGCAACCGTTTTAACTTTACCGTTAAGATGTGCGGCATAAGATCGAATACTGTCGGCCACTTGCTTGGCCAGTTCACGGGTAGGCACTAAAACTAAGCCCGCTACATAATTTCCTGTTTTAAAACTGTTAGCGCTTTTGCCCTCAGAATATTTTTCAGCTTGCTGAAGGTGTATTTTTTGCAATAGAGGTAATGCAAAAGTAGCTGTTTTACCAGAACCGGTATTTGCCCCTGCAATTAGGTCGCGCCCTGCTAATACACTGGGTATAGCCTGTGCTTGAATAGGCGTTGGCTGCTGATATTCCATCTCGGCTAATCTAGCCAATAAAGGGGCAATAAGGCCAAGCTGGTCAAAAGAAGCTGTAAAGCTGCTAGAGGTTGTGACGTTGGTTAAATCAGAGGTCATAAAGATAAGAGCTCAAAGCTGAAGTAATAAGCTGCTATTTTAGCCTACTTATGGATTGTTAAGTTAGTGGAATCGTCCACTATGCTTTTAACCGGCTACTAACTCTTGCGCAATCACCTTTAAAATAAACGTCTCGCGCTCGATAGAAAGTCCTTTTTTATGACTGTTGGCTATTACAGCTTCATTATGGGCAATAGCTTTATGAATATTTATCCAAAGTGGTGTCATGCCATTACTCACTTCATGAGATTCAAAAGCAGTTTCACCCAAGGTTTCATCAATTTCACACGCATAGCAATGTGAGACCATATGAATAATGTCAGCATCGGCCTTATACCAAGGGCGGTACTCATCATAACGTGCAAAGGCTTTTACATTGCACACACCCTGCGCACCTGTTTCTTCCTTTAGTTCACGAATCAAGCCTGTAATTTCATCCTCACCGTCGTCTATACCACCACCGGGAAGGCTATAATCGTTATAACGCTGAGTATACAACAATAAAATATTTTCACCGTTTAATACAATACCTCGTGCGGCATGGCGCTCTATAATCACTAATTCACTTCTGGAAGAGACATCTTCAGGGCATACATCTGGATGAAAAGACGTTTTTAAAAGGCGCATGAATAAGTTCCTAGTTATACCGATATTTTTACAATGCTAGACTACTGGTATTTGTAACCTACATGGGTTGCACTATAATGGAGTCTACCTATCAAAAATACTATATTGCTAGAGGCTATTATAACCCGTGAGCACCCAAGCAGAAAACAATAACCAGCCTATTTATGCGTTAAAGGGGAAGTATCGTCAATGGACTCTTCCTTTACTAGCCTCCCTCTGCTTACTGCCACTTAGCCAAGTGAACATGACTTTGTTCCACACTCTTACTGAATTATTTGCAATCGGTATCGCAATAATGAGCTTTGTGGTTGCTTGGAATACGTTTCAATTTTCAAGAAATCGAGTTTTACTTTTTCTCGGCTGCGGCTATTTTTGGATCGGGATAATCGACTTAATGCATACCCTTAGTTTTGAGAATGTTATGATCATTCAGGATATTTCTGGAGGAGCCACTATTCAGTTCTGGATTATCGCTAGATATTTTGAAGCATTCATCCTGTTGACTGCCCCGCTCGCGTTAACCCGAAAGCCCAACCCTCATGTACTCTTTATATTTCTTGGCATGCTATCTGCCGTTGCCATTGCACTTGTGTTTAATGAGCAATTACCAAAAATGTATACTCCTGAAGAGGGACTCACTCATGTTAAAATTATCAATGAATACATAATTATTTCAATATTGGCCTTAGCTGCATTGGTGTTTATAGGTAAAGGCAAGCAAATTGACAAAGGAACAAAAAATCTGTTATTAATTTCAATCGCATTAACCATATGTGCAGAGCTGTGCTTCACCCTTTATACAGGTTTAAATGAGCGCCCAATAATATTCGGACATATTTTAAAACTACTATCTTTTTGGGCCATTTATTTTGCACTAATAGAGTCATCTTTATTGAAACCCTTCCAAAGTTTGAAGCAAGTGGTTAATTCTTTTGACGCCATGGCAGATGCAACGGTTATAATTAATGAGTTTGGTCAAATACAGAAAGCAAATAAAGCTGTGCGTAATATGAAAAGTGAACATATTCTGGGTTTGAATTGCCATGATCTTTTGCACCCTGCTTCGATAAATATTAATAGCTGCCTTGTTTGCAATGCAATCGCTAATAAAACACCTATGCAAGGCTTTGAATTCGAAGACACTGGAACTAACCGCTGGTACGAAGCAAGTGTTTCAGGAATTAATTCCAGCGATGAATACACCGCAATGGTACATACACTAAGAGAAATCACATTTCGAAAACGAACTGAACTAAAGTTTATTGGATTGAATCGCTTGTATAGAGTGTTAAGTCACACAAACCAAGCCATTGCACGCACCCAAGATCGTAATTTGTTATTACAAAGAGTATGCGATATTGCTGTTGACTATGGTGGCTTTAAAATGGCGTGGATTGGTCATATAAAGGGTTTCATTATTCATCCTGATTATTATGCAGGTGAGGAAAGTGGCTATCTAAGTGAAATGGAAATGCGATCTGATGATTCAGAGTGGGCGAAAGGCCCAGTTGGAGTTGCTGTGAAAATGAAAAAGGTTACTTGTGTAAATAATGCTAGGACGGACCCAAGCTTCGCACCATGGAGAATTGCTGCAATAAACCGAGGTTATGCATCTCTAGCCGCCGTTCCATTAAAACTTAATAAAGAAGTCATTGCAGTTTTTACACTCTACTCAACACAAGAAGGTGCCTTTGATAGCGAAATGTTGTCACTTCTTAGCAACTTAAGTGATGACATAGGTGCTGCCTTATTTCATATTGATCAAGCTCAGCTAAAACTCCAAGCTGAGTACACTGTACGTAAACTATCAAGTGCTCTTGAACAAAGTGCCGATGCTGTGATCATCACAGACACTCGGTGGTTTATCGAGTACGTAAACCAAAAATTCATAGAATTATCTGGTTATAGTGAGAAAGAAATTCTTGGTAAAAACATATCAGTTCTTAAAGCTGACACTGACACTGATAACGATAACGATAAAAGAACTCATAATAGTCCAGATCTGCTCTGGAAGAATTTATCTTCTGGAATTCCCTGGCGTGGTGAAACTTTAAGTCGGAAAAAAGATGGAGAAATTTTTTGGTCAATGGGATCGGTTTCGCCAATTAAAAATAATGAAGACAAAATTACCCATTTTGTCTCAACTTCAGTTGATAATTCTAAGTTACACCAGGCACAGGAAACCATTCAGAAACTTGCGTTTTATGATCCACTCACTAAATTAGCTAATCGACGCCTGCTAATGGATCGACTTGAAAATAATATTCTTAGTGCCAATCGGAACAATGAATGGGTGGCAGTACTGCTTTGTGATTTAGATAATTTTAAAAATGTTAATGACTCTCTCGGTCATGACTATGGTGACCTGCTACTGCAACATGTATCTGAAGTATTACAGAATAATGTGCGGGCTGATGATACGGTAGCCAGACTTGGCGGTGATGAATTCACGCTAGTCATTGGCGGTATTAAAAGCGCTGAATCAGTTATTAATATTGCGAATAAGATACTTACTGAACTAGAAGCGCCTATTCAACTTTCCGGTAATCAAATCGCTATCTCCTCAAGTATAGGCATTGCCGTAT
>JBLHVV010000160.1:0-4735 GCA_047628755.1 Crocinitomicaceae bacterium
TCAGGCCATCTCTCTTTCTCAGTGTTTACTAAGTCTTTAACTGATTGAATGGTTTCAATTATGTTGGAACCAAGACGCTTTGAAACTTCAATGGCTAGCGCAGGTTTACCATTTATTTGAGCACTACTTAAGGCATCTTTATACGTACGCTGTCCAATTGCGATGTCTGCAAAACGCACCACCTTATCACCACTGACTTTTACAGGCATGTTTAAAATATCTTGAGTGCTTTCTATTAATCCTGGTAACTTTACTGAAAAGCGTCCTGCACCTGTATCTAAATTGCCTGCCGCTACCAGTTGGTTATTGTTGTTTATTAAATTAAACAAGGTCCCATGGTCAATGTTATAACTGTCTAGCTTAGCGGGGTCGATAATTATCTCAGCTACTTCTTCGCGATCGCCTTGAATTTTTGCCTCAAGGACACCGTTGATGCCTTCTATTTTTTCTTTGATATTTTTAGCAACGGCAAACAAAACACGTTCATCAATATTGCCCGCCAAACCAATAACCAGTACTGGAAATAAAGAAATATTAATTTCTTTAACAATAGGTTCGTCTGTTGCGGCTGGTAATTCTCCTTTGGCGGTATCAACGGCTTCGCGCACGTCTATTAACGCTTCGTCAATGTTTATGTCTGACTCAAATTCTAACTGAATAGAAAGGTGTCCTTGAGTTGATGTGCCAATAATCTCTTTTAAGCCATCAAGAGATTTTAACTCTTTATGCATTGGTGAATATAAGATTCGGTCCGCATCTTCTGGGCTAATGCCTTCGTGGTTTATAGATATATAAGCCATGGGAATACTGATATCAGGAGTGCTTTCCTTAGGAATGCTTTGCAGTGAAACAATACCCACAAGCATGACCAAGCCAAATAAAAGAACCACCGTTCGAATACGACTAAGTGCAGCGTTAATTAATCCATTCATAAAGACTTAATCTCGCTGATTGGTTCGCTATTAGGCAGCTCAACTATCGCAGTATGCAGCTCAGATTCAGAGAGTACAGGGCGGACAGTTACTGGGTTTACTTTTTCTCCTGTGCTTACAAAACTCTGTCCAACAACAATAAGGTCCACCGGATTAGGTAAACCAGAAATCCATACACCAGTAGATTCGGCCTTAATGAGTTTTACTGGCTTAAACATTACTTGATTGTCTTTAGTTACATATTTAGCCCCAAGAATGCCCTTGTCATCCAAAGTCAGTAAAGCTGGACTAATAAAAATTCCACTAGTCGGTTGAAGTGGAATTGAGATTTCAGCAGTAAGTCCATTAGCCTGTCGTTCAGAAGTGTTTTCTATCTCTAGTTCTACCGCAAATGTTCGTGATGCATCATTAGCCGAAGAAGACACATATCTAATAATGCCGTTAAATATTAAGCCGTCTATAGTTTTTGCTTTTGCTGGATTACCAGCTTTTATTAATGTTAAGTCTTTCTCCGCTGCAAATCCCCTTACAATAAAGGGATTGTAATCCAAAAGGCTAATAACAGGATCAGCGATTTTCAAATAACTTCCAACTTCCACATGCCTATCTTCTAATACGCCGGAAAAAGGGGCTGTTATTTTACTGGCATTAAACATAAATGTTTTTGCAGTTACTTGTGCGTTAGCTGCTGCAAGCAGAGATTCGCTTTCTGCTAGACGTGTTTTATTTTGCAGGCCTTTGCCTATTAAAGATTGATTCGCTTCATGCTCAAGTTTACGTTGCTTTAACAAGGCTTTGGCTTGAGCCAGTTGTTGCTCGCTGTCTCTTGGGTCTATTTCAATGATGACTTGGCCTTTTTTCACAAACTGCCCTTCACGAGAGTGGACCTTAATAACCCTACCTGCAATTTCAGACTTAATACGAACCTGGCGGTTTGCAGCCGTTTGGCCATGGATTATTAGTTCAGGTGTAATTGGCTTAGCTTGGTAATGTTCTATTTCCACATTAAAGATATCAGAATTTTGCACTATAACTGGGACTTCAATTATCTCAAGGTCTGAGGATTTAAATACACCGGTTAACATCCACAAAACAATAATTAAGGTGGAGCCAAGAGCAAGGTAGTGGCCGCGGGTTAGCTGCATGGTTTGTCCATATCTGTTTAGAAAAATTAGTCAACGATTATAGGGTAAAAAGTCTTTCACGTAACGGATGCTAATAGATTGTCGCTAAGTTAAAAGTAAATGGCCATTTATAGTCATAAATCCCGTACAATGGCGCAAATTTTTAGCGTATATGGGCCTAAACAAAATGGCTGTAGTAATTTTAGAAGATTTATCACTGCATTACGGCGAGCAAGTTTTGCTAGAAAAGGTGAATTTCACCATCAGTGAACGTGACCGCATATGTTTGGTTGGACGAAACGGCGCGGGTAAATCTTCGTTATTTAGACTCCTTTTGGGCCAGAATATACCAGATAGCGGAATCGTGAGGATTGATGCTGGCTGTACTCTAGCCGAATTGCCTCAAGCATTGCCCGCGGCTGACGACCGTAACGTTATGGACGTAGTGTTAAGTGGTAAAGCTGAGTTAGCCAAGGTACTTGATGATTACAATGAGCTGGCCATGACCGCTCATGACGATGCGTCTATGAAAAAGCTAGAACGTCTGCAAAACATTATTGAAGCCGACGACGGATGGTCACTTCAGCAAAAAGCTGATGCCATTGTAGAAAAGCTAAAATTACCACAAGAAAAAACCATGGCTGAGTTATCTGGTGGTTGGCGTCGCCGGGTAATGCTGGGGCGTGCGTTATTATGTGAGCCAGACTTACTATTATTAGACGAACCTACTAACCATTTGGACATTCCAGCCATTGAGTGGTTAGAAGAGCAACTGTCTGATTTTAAAGGCGCTGTGTTGTTCATAACGCATGATAGGGCCTTTATGGAAAAAGTCGCTAATCAAGTAATTGATTTGGACCGCGGAAGTATCTATAAGTACGACGGCAGCGATTATGAAGGCTTGGTAACATGGCGCGAAAAGCGCTTAGAAGACGAAGATCGAGTCAATGCATTATTTGACAAGCGTTTAGCCGAAGAAGAAAAATGGATACGCCAGGGAATTAAAGCTCGTAGAACCCGTAACGAAGGTCGTGTTCGCGCATTAAAAGCACTGCGCAACGAACGGGGTGCACGGGTTAACTTACAAGGCAAGAGCCAGTTTGATGTTGAATCAGCTGATCGCTCAGGTAAAGCCGTCATTGAAGCTACAAATGTCGCCTATGCATTTAAAGACAAGCCAATCGTTAACAACTTCTCTACGGTTATTCAACGATCAGATCGTATTGGCTTACTGGGTGTTAACGGTACGGGTAAAAGTACTCTGTTGCGCTTGCTTTTACAGGAATTGGAACCTCAGTCGGGTACCATTAAGCAAGGTACAAAACTAGAGATTGCCTACTTCGATCAGCTTAGAGCTGAAATAGATATGGAAAAAAGTATCATCGATAACTTGGCAGAAGGCCGAGAGTTTATTGAAATTAACGGCAAAGAAAAGCACGTACTTAGTTATCTGAGTGATTTCCTATTTACTCCTGCCCGTTCACGTACCCCTTTAAAAGCTCTATCCGGTGGTGAAGTGAGCCGAGTAATGCTGGCCAAATTATTCAGTAAGCCAGCTAACTTGCTAATATTAGATGAGCCTACTAATGACTTGGACGTTGAAACATTAGAGCTACTAGAGCAACGCCTAATGGACTTTAAGGGAACGTTGTTAGTCGTCAGTCACGACAGGGCATTCCTAGATAACGTGGTTACGTCTTTAATCGTATTTGAAGGTCAGGGGGAAGTTACTGAGCATGTGGGCGGTTACTCTGATTGGTTTGATAGAGGCTTCCGGTTAAAAGAAGATCCAGCTGGATTAAAAGCATCAGCAAGCCATAAAGAAGAAACTGGACAGGAAGTTATAAACCCAGGAACTATCCCTGTTGCTAAAAAAGCAGTAAAAAAATTAAGTTATAAACTGCAGCGTGAACTAGAAACCTTACCTGTTGAAATTGAAGAAATGGAAGCGCTAATTAGTATTCTTAAGGCTGAAATTGCTGGAACAGAATTTTACTCGCTAGATAGTGTAGTGGTGGCCGATAAACTGGCTGGCCTAGAGCAAAAAGAAACTGAGCTAGAAGGTAAAGAAGAGCGTTGGCTAGAATTAGAAGCCATGAAAGAGGAAGGCTAGATGCCATCTTGGGTCATTGTAATTTTCGTGGTTTTAATGGTCATTGGCAGTGTGGCTTGGGTTCGTCCCAGTCCTAGAGACAAGCGTCTCGCCGACTTTAGGTATAAAGCCATAGTGGCTGGTATTAAAGTGAGCCTGACTAAAATGGCTGCAGAGCCAAAGGACAGTGGAATCCGTGACGATGTGGAAGGAGCCAGCTACATTCTTTACGAAGCGACACCCAAAAAAGGCGATGAAAAAAGATGGGCAGTGGTTAAGGTAGATGGCTGGATTAAAGATGGTCTGCCTGACAACTGGTGCTGGTATAAACAACAAGACATTAAGTTGACTGAAGATATATCTAGCTTGATAGAAAGTTGTCCAATTCCTGTTGTGGCTATTGAGCGCACGCCGGTATTGAGTCGAATTGTATGGGAAGAGAAAGCAGATGATTTTGATGCGAATGCATTGAAAGCGTTTTTAGTAAAAGTACAGGCAGCAGTTTAATGAAGTTGAAATCTTGAAACATTGGCCTTATTCCCGAAGTAAATCTGGTTTTACTCGTGAATTAGCACTCGCCATAGTCG
>JBLHVV010000161.1:0-4692 GCA_047628755.1 Crocinitomicaceae bacterium
ATGTACTGCTACAGCACCCCGTTGCGGTGCTGTAACTCGTAAGCAACAAGGTATTGATTTTGATAAGTCCATGCTTAGAACCATTGTAAAAGAGGCTGAACAGAATTTAGGTATTTATGGCCGTGTTTGTGATTCAGGCACTTTGCGGGTTGGGGATAACGTGTATTTGGATTGAATACCCTCTAACAAGAAAACCCCACAACCAAGTGGCTATGAGGCTTTATATTTATTATTCAGTCTACCTATTTAAATAAGCTATTCTGCCAAAGGATTAAAGTGCGTGATATTAGTGTTAGTCTCGGCACGCTCCCACATTTGTAAATACGCTTCAGCCGAGTTCATAACCGATTCATAAATTCGTTGTGGTGCTTGCTCTCTTATATCTTGCAGGTGATCGGCCACTAAGCCGTAATGCGCAATACCATCTTTGTTAAGGTCGAATACACGGTTGCCTGACACTTGCTTATTAAATACAAAACCAAACTCTGATGTATAAGGATAATCTAGCGGGTTAATATTGGTGTCGTATCTTGGGCCAGCTTGACCACCAAGGCCACTCATGTCGGTACCAAAGCCAATGCCGTTTAAGTAAGGAGTCTGCTCAACAATATCTAGGTAACGAGATATTTGGTCTGTAATATCAGTGGCATTAACGTTATACGGGGTACTAAATCCACCCACTTCAATTAAGCGTCGAACGTTGTCATGGACTTGACCATTTTTGCCATCACGCATCCAGCTATGAGACGTGATCACTCCGCTGTAGTCACGGGCTTCAACAATATCCATAGTGGCAGTGGCCGTATAATTACTCATGTGATCGAGTTCGATGAGCATATTTTTATCAATCATACGATTCACTAAGTACACGCCTAAATCGGTTATGCCATGCTGGTTACAATGCTCAATGCTCTCGTCGTAAACAGGATTAAGATTGGCTGCATCCAGTATTTGCTTCAATACAGGCACTTCACCAATTAACGGGAAGCCTGATTTAAAGTTACGACCATGTGTATGATCATCGCACTCTTCAGTTTCAAAGAATTTACCGGTTGCCAACCATTGTCCTAGGTTGATAAAGCCATCTTCAACTGCAGATCCGGCAAGTTTATTATCAAACTTATGTGAAGGGTAAAGAGTGCGAATACCTAAGTCATACAGTTCGTTTAATTGAGCTTCGATCGTCGCAAACGTGCATGCATCTTTTAAACCGCAGTTAAATGTTTCAGAGGCTTCTACACCCATTAGTACTGCCATTTGTCCATTGGCTATTACCGCACGAGCTTGCTCAGGAGAGGTCACTAATTGAAAGAAACCTTTACCAGGTCCGCCATTTTGCGCGTCTATATAAGCTTGCATTTCTTGCAGGCGTTTAGCTTGTAAACGAATGCTGTCCATGGTGTTGCAGCTGTTTGGATTGATCCAGCTAGCTGGGTTTACAGTTTTTTGAACGTTACATAACACTTCGTTTTCAACCAAGTCGGTTACCATTAAGCGTAACCCAGAAAGATAAGCCCGTTCAATCCACTTATAATAATAACCACTATGACTCATTTGCTGGTGGTTAGGCCACCATGGGAAGTCGGGCCAGCCACGGGTATCGTATCGCATATTAGGATCTTCAAAGGTATAAAGGTTGCCAATTAAATCTAACGAGCCATTTGGTCCGTGTATATCTTTACTGTCTTTTAGCGCTTCCTCTACACCCCAGCGATGGAATGGTTTACCCGCCATCATTTTTCCACCCATAAATTCATAAGATGTAATATGGGTATGCGGATCAACGAATCCCCTAACCGGTGTATTTACATCTCCTTTTAATGCATCTTTATTGCCCACCACATTAGTTGTCACTTCAGGAAATGCGGTACAGCCTGGTTGAGGAATCAGCTTAAAACTATTTTCGCTGTTAAAGTTAAACGGATTTAACAAATCAAAAAAGTACATGCCTCCTTCTGTGGTTTTATGGCGCACTTTCATATTAAGCGCAGTTGCATGAAGACTATAAAGGTCATTGCCTTCTTTAGTAACCGTCCATTCTGAAAACCGGCCTGCATATTGACCGGCGCTTATTTCAGCAGGTAGATGGCTAGCAAAATAGCGACCATCAGCATCGGTGAGCAAAAATTTTCCAAATGAAGTGGGTTTCAAGAAAAATTTAGTGGCGCTGTTTTTAGCTATATTTTCAAAGCGGTAACTTAAACCGTTATCAACCGGGCCACCTTGATTAAAGCGCTTCATGTAATTGCCATTATCTGGAGATTGCACCGCAAAACATTGTTGGGCAAGGGAATTCACGTTACCTGTGTATCCAGACGCCTGAGGTTGAGTGGCTGGGGCGGGCGCTTTGGACATAGCTTGAACACCTGAAGGCACCAGTGCCATACAGGCCAATATTATATTTATATGGGCTATTTTCATTATTATGACTCTTGTTTGTGAGTGAGAATGAACGAGCTAGAAATTAGACGGTATTATTATTGGAGTATCGTCTGCTCAATCGCTTAATAAAGTAGATGTAATTATCGCAAAGTTTTACATGTTATATTTGGCCGATCACATACCAATAGAGGACAAAAAAAATAAAATTGGCCGCTAATGATTTAATGATTAGTCAGTAAAGGACGGGGGGGTAAATAGTTGGCGTAAGTGGCGCAGTTTAAATTTACAGTGGATACAATATAAAGTACGAAAAAATCAGTACCTTATAATCAATAAAAAAGCCTCCTCCATAACTGCAAGGGGCTTTATTTATTTTAACTAAGCTGTTTTTAAATTCAGATCGTCAGATAAATATTCTTGGATTAGCTGGCCCACTTTAAGTTGTTCTTTTTTAGATAAAAATAATCCAAGTTTAGTGCGACGCATAAGTACGTCTTCACTGTTGCGGGCCCATTCGTTATTAATTAGATAGATGACTTCGCGTTCGTAAAGATCCCCTCCTAAACATTGACCAAAATCTAAAATTGAGAATGTATTGTTCAGCAAGTTTAAGCAGCGACTGCCATAGGTGTTAATTAAACGCTCTCTTAATCCACTCTCAAGCCAGCGGTATTGTTGGCTCAATATATTTTGTAATTGTTTAGGATGAATATCACCCCCAGGAAGTGGCGCATCTTTGGTCCAGCCAGCTAGATCCTGATCAGTAGATTTTTTATTTATAGTGTCAGGGAAGTAAGGTTGTAGTTTTTCAAGAGCAGCCTCAGCCAGCCGACGATAAGTGGTGATTTTTCCACCAAAAACACTCAGTAGTGGTGCTTTGCCATGGTTATCTTGTACTTCTAAAGTGTAGTCCCGTGTCATGGCTGAAGGGTCCGAAGATTCATCGTCACATAATGGTCGTACCCCTGCGTAGTGATGCAAAATATCGGAAGTTGAAATTTGTTTTTTAAAATGATGATTAATAACATCAATTAAATATTCTTTTTCATTGTCATCAATTAAAATATTTTCTGGACTTTCATTCCAAGCCTTATCTGTTGTGCCAATTAACGTAAACTCGCTTAAATAAGGAATAGCAAAAATTACCCGTTTGTCTTGGTTTTGTAAAATGAAAGCATGATCCCCTTCATAAAGTTTAGACACAATAATATGACTGCCTTTAATTAGGCGAACAGTGCGCGGTGAAGGTACTTTCAAATGGTCTTCTAAAAATGATTGTGCCCAGGGACCACAGGCATTGACTAAGGCTTTAGCTTTTACAGTTTTAACCTCACCAGTAATGGTACTTTGTAACTCTGCCTCCCAATGGTCAGCATATTGAACTGCTGAAATACATTTTGTATAGCACTCTACTCGGGCTCCATTTTCTTTAGCCGCAATCACATTGGCAATAACTAAACGTGCGTCATCAACCCAGCAATCGGCATAATCAAAGCCTTTTTTAATTTCAGGTTTAAGTGGGCTATTTTCATCGAATTTAATGCTTTTGGATTTTACTAATTGCTTGCGGCCACCTAAATTGTCATAAAGAAATAAACCTAGGCGAATCAACCAGGCAGGGCGTAAGTGCTTTTGGTGAGGCAATACAAACCTCAACGGCGTAATAAGATGAGGGGCTTTATTTAACAGTATTTCTCTTTCTGTTAGTGCTTCTTTCACTAGGCGAAATTCATAATGCTCAAGGTAGCGTAAACCACCATGAATTAGCTTACTACTGGCCGAAGACGTGGCCGAGGCAAAATCGTTTTGCTCACATAGGCTTACATTTAAACCGCGTCCTGCCGCATCCGCTGCGATGCCAGCGCCATTAATGCCACCTCCAACAATTAACAGGTCCAGTATTTTGGTGGATAAGTCGTTGTTCATGAGAGGGGTTTACCTTGTCGATATTTTGTAAGAGTGTATAAAGTTGAGTTTATAGTTGTAAGGATTCTTTCGCAAACGAAAATATAGGCAGGTTTTTAGGGCTGTATAAGTAGGTTTTAAGGTCGTTTTTATTAATTTAAATAAAATAGAATATAATATATTTACACGTTTAGATTCTTTATCTAGTATTAATGGGGTTTTTGGCCCATTCAAAAGAATTTTTTAAGTCTTTATACTGATAATGATATCTCTTTCGAATTAGCCGTTAATATGTTCGTTAATATTCGTTTGGGTGGGTTTAAGGTGTCTATTATAAGTGAAGATAAGCAAATAAAACGGAATAAAATTTTATTATTGGTACGATAGTACATCAATTGCCTGATT
>JBLHVV010000162.1:0-4664 GCA_047628755.1 Crocinitomicaceae bacterium
AAACGCTACTGTGCTCCTAAAACCTGTATGTCTCATAAGTAAAGAATCCTAATCAAAATTAAGTCGACCGTCTGGCCTACATGGGTTTTGAAATCAGTTGCATAATGCAGAGGATGATTATCTACTTTAGAAAATAACAAATAATTATGTGATTATTGTGTGATTATTGTGTGATTATTATGACTAAAAAATGATAAGTTATTACAAATATAAACAGTGCGGTTATTATTTAAAAGTTAGACTGTATTATTTTTAAATAAGTTGAGGATATTAAGTAGCATTATTGTGGATAACTAGACTAGAGTAAGCACAATTTAGACATTTAAAGTGCATATTTTAACTCAGTAGTTACACAATAAAATTATTTTCGTTGATGATCGATACTGTGAATGGGTAAAACCTGCAATATTGGAATTGTGATTTTCACAGATAGCCCAATACTAGACTCAGCTAAAATAATCTCTCCTAGTAATAACTGAGTAACAAGGTTGTACACCATGTACATGCCTAGTCCCGTTTTTCCTTGCTTGCCCCGCATAGTGGTATAAAACGGATTAAATAAATCCTCTTTTCCTTTATCTGACAGGCCAACTCCTGAATCTGAAAAAGCTATGTTCAGTGCGTTTTCAGATTTCCATATTTCAATATTTATTTCTTTATTATCTACCCCATCAAAGCCATGCTCGTAACTATTCTGTACTAACTGCTTAATAATTTCCATCAAACCATCGCCGTAAGTTTCTACCTGTAACGCCTGGCCACAAACAACGTTAACGTTAATGTTATTGCTCTTAATAAGTTCATGATGAAATGCGATACCAGTATCCACTGATTGTTTAATGTCAGTCATTTCTCTCTTAAAACCCAACTGAGTAACAGAGATATGCTTGAATTGCTTTATGAGATCTCCAACGCGAAGTAACATTTGCTGTGTTAGCTCAATGGTATCGTTTTCTTGTAATATGACATCTGTGAATAAACTACGAGTTAAGGTTTCATTCTGGTAAGCACTTTCCATATCTGTAATAAGATCTTTCAGGTGGCTTAGCCCTGTGATAGAAGAACCTAGTGGAGTATTTAACTCATGGCATACACCGATCACCAATTGTTCAATAGAATTCATGCGATCTTTTGTTGCCTTTTCTTTTAATTGTTCATTTTTTTTACGATCATTAATATCGACTAGAACGCCCTCATAAAATTCGGTTTCGCCTTTGCTGTTTTTAATCGGACGCATAGAAAGAGATATCCACACATAGTCTCCACTTACATGTTTTATCTTGTATTCAAAATCCACCACCTGACCACTTTCTTTCACTGTATTAATTATTCTATTGGAAACAGTGGGATCAACGATTATATCAACCAAATTATGAGAGATTTTATGGCTACTCAATGCTTCTAGCGAGTCATAGCCCAGCATGCTGCAAAATGCAGGATTGGCTAAAATTAGCTGACCATTACTTTTTACCTGAAAGTTGCCCGACAAAGATTCGCTATATAGATCTTTATAACGTTTTAAATTAATAATACTGTCCTTTTGAGCGGTAATCATCGCTTTTCTAGACGCATCCAGTTTTTGCGTAAGAGCTAATGCCAATACAATCATTTCCATCACGAGCCCTATTTGAGACGCATACTGCGTTATAAAATTTGTGGGCAATAATCCCATGGCTTTTAAATGACTTGTTACCATTCCAGTTAAGAATAATAAAATTGCAACTGAAAAATATTGAGCCGAACGACTTCCTTTAAATGATAAATAAAGACTGAGTATTAAAGCAGATAGATTCACCAAGATAGAGCAAAATATAGAGATAGCCATAACAAATGAATAAGGTAGGATAAAAGTTGATAACATGATCAAAGAAACCAGCACTAATAAAATTTTAAAATAACTGACATACCATTTTTTAATTTGAAACAGATGAAGCAGTGTCATCACTAATATAATACTGGTCACTTGGATCAAGCTATTGAAAAATGGAAATGCAATATTATTTACTTCAGGGGAATTAGGCCAAAAATTTTCAAAGCCTGTACCATCATAAACAAGTGATGCGATTATACAGGCCAAAACATGTGCAACATAAATTAAATAAAGTTTATTCCTAATACCAAAATATATAAAAAGGTTATAGATTAGTAATAATATAAGTACGCCATTCATAATCCCTCTAAAAAATATATTTACATCGTTTACAACTAAATAACGTTGCTTGGTTGAAAATTTCATCGGGACATCAGATGAACCTGATGTTTCGACACGTATGTAAGCCGTTAATATATCGCCTGCATCTAGACTATAGGGAAATACAAAGTTAGGTTGATTAAGAGCACGTGTATGGAAGGGCCTACTGTCACCTGTCTTAATGGGCGCTAAGATTCGATCGTTGATAAATCCATAATGATCTAACTTATCTATCAGTGGATAAGGAATATGCAGAATATATTCATTTTTGTTAACAGACTTAACGCGAAATTTGAGCCAAAGAGCGGAGCTGATAAACCCGAAGTTAACCGTTTCTCTATTAATGCCTTGCCAAGCTGAGGCCGCTCTTACATCATCAATGCTCATTAGACCCTCTGCATCTAACAAGAAGTCTACTTCACTGGCTAGGTTATAGTATTTGCTTTCATCTATAACCAGAACGTCATTCGCTACTGAGCTCAATGTTATAAACACTGAGATTAACAAAATCGTTATTTGATTAAAATTTTTCATAAATAAATGCATACAACATAAACACATAATTTAAGCGTAGCAGTTGGTTATGGGGAGGCACGGTTACTTTGGAACAATTTTGGTTTGCACATAAAAAAATACTAACTGTAACCTAACAGGCAACAAAAAAGGGCCTAGAGGCCCTTTAAAACTTACTATGCCAGTTTTAACTGGACTTATTCGCCTTGGCCGCCGCGTGTTGCTGGGTGTGCCATTATCTCTAGATAGAATGATTCAAGTTCCATTTCTACTGCTCGATCAATACATTTTCCAATCTCAGTCATATGAATTTCACTAGCATCTGCTTCGGTAGCACCGTATTGGCAGTCAAAATCCCAGTAATCTGCATCACCCGGAAGGTCTTTATTGCGTTCTCTTTTGATGTATTTTTTAACATCGCTTTTAATTGAATCAACTAAACGAGGCAATTTAAGCTTAGGATGTGATAAGGCAAAGGTTTTTTTCATGGAAATCCTAATGGATAAATATGCGTAGAAATGAAAGTGCTAGCCGATAAACATACCAGCAGACCTATATTATAGGCCAATTTTGCGCATCTTACGTCATTTAGACAGATGAGGCGACAGTCTATTTAGCTATTCTATAGCAATAATATGACAAACCAGCGGTGCCACAGCCAACAAGCATGAATAATGAGAGCAGCCTGCTTGAATATACTTCCCCTTACAATTTGGCAAAGCCCATTCAAGGTAATCGGCCATACTAACAGGCGACCAGTCATCTAGCTCTCCATGCCATGTTATCTGAACAGATATTGTTAACGTCCAGTGATCTAAAGGTGCTGCAGCAGAAATAAGATGCAAAAAGTTAACTTTATCGGTTAAACAAAGACTTATTTCTAGCGCAACGTGGCAACCAATTGAAAACCCAATTAAATCAACCCTTTTTGATGAAGAAACTGTGCTTCCTTTGTACTTCCTGGGAGCCCATGAAATTAGATAAGCAACCTTCCATTTATATCACTATATGATTCAAACTGCATAAGCTACCTCGCTATCCAATCTTATTCATAGGTGTGACATTATTTAATTTAACAGGCGTTAAAATATTCAGTAAATTACCCAGCAACATTAAACCAGCGCCCACTAAAAGCATAATACTTAATGGCTCTTGATAGAAAATTATGCCTATCAATATAATCAGAGGCAAACGTAAAAAATCCAGCATAACAACCGTAGATGCATCAGCGACCTTCATAGCGTGAGTAATACAATAGTGCGCTGATAACGCGGTAATGCCAATTACTATTAACCATGTAAACTGCAATAGATCTGGAGTTACCCAATAATAAATACTAAAAGGTAAAGCTAAAGGAAGCTGCATTAAGTTCATTAAAAATAAAATAGTAAGAACGTGCTCAGTTGATGTTAAGGCTTTAGTCGATACGTAAGCAACGGCATAACAAAATGCTGCAAACAACACTATCAACGATACAGGATTAAATAACTGACTACTGGGTTTCACAATTAGAATAACTCCCACCAAAGCCAGTAATAATGAAATGACTTTAGTCTTAGTAATGCCCTCATTTAAGAATATGGCAGCGATTAGAATTGTCCATAGTGGCGCAGTAAATTCCAATGCAAACACGTCAGCCAATGGTAAAAGTATAATTCCTATAAACCAACCAAACTGCCCTAAAAAATGAAAGCTATTTCTTAATGCGTGCAGCTGTAATCGCTGAGATTTAACTAGATTAAACTGGCGAGTTTTGATTATGATAAAAGCAACTACTAACAAGCCAATAATGCTACGAAACAGTAGCATTTGAAAAGTATGTATTTCACTAGATAACTCTCTGGCAGCCACCGCCATTAGGCTAAAGGAAAGCAGAGTGCCTAGCATCCAAATATATGCTTTCATAAATAAACATTCATGTAAATTTGGTACACCTTAATAACATAGGGATAGTGCTACA
>JBLHVV010000163.1:0-4611 GCA_047628755.1 Crocinitomicaceae bacterium
AGAAATACTGTTATCTGCCCAAAATTGCTCAGCCTGAGCTGACATAGAAAACGCAGATACTGCTGCTAAAGTTAATAGAGTTTTTTTCATTATATCCCCTGATGCCTTTCGGCGTTTGGTTTTTCAATTGTGTATTATTGTTTGTTTTATTGTTCGTGTTATTGTTATTTTTAAGTCATAACTAGATTAAATTAAAGTTAAAACTTTTGCACTACTAAACGTTTAAAAAGTTAACTTTTTAGTCAGTTTTTTCATAGTTTTTTTATAACTATGACAAAAATTGTATTTTTACGACTTAGGAAGTGTTCCAGAAACACCTTCGATAAACCAGTCGAACCCAAGTAGTGCGCCGTCTGTCATTGAATCATCTTTTGATACTTTTTCTACACCAGATTGATCATTAATAGGACCTTTAAATACACGCATTGTGCCTGCTTTAAGTGCGGCTTTTTTATCAGCTACCATTGCTTTTACATCAGCAGGAACGGCGTCATTAATTGGTGCAAGGTCAGTCGCACCTTCAGCAATACCTAACCAAAGATTTTCTTTTTTCCAAGTACCATTTAAAACAGCTTTTGCTTTTGCAACGTACAAAGGGCCCCAGTTGTGAACAGTAGAGGTTAGGTGTGCGTTTGCGCCATATTCTGACATGTCAGAATGGTAACCAATAGCGTACTTGCCTTTTGCTTCAGCAGTTTGAATAACAGCGGCGCTGTCTGTGTGTTGTGTCAGTACGTCTGCATTTTGAAGAATTAAAGTTTCAGCGGCTTCGCGTTCTTTAGCTGGGTCAAACCAAGTCGAAACCCAAACCACTTTCACAATCGCTTCAGGGTTAACTTCACGAACACCCTTAGTAAATGCGTTAATACCACGAACTACTTCTGGAATAGGGAACGCTGCTACATAACCAATTATATTAGTTTTAGTCATTTTACCAGCAATCAAACCGCTCAAATAACGACCTTGATAAGGGCGTGCAAAATAAGAACCTACGTTTTCAGCTTGTTTATAACCAGACGCGTGTTCAAATTTAACGTCAGGAAAACGTGCTGCAACTTTTAATGTAGGATTCATATAACCAAACGAAGTAGTAAAAATAAGATTATGACCATTACTGGCCATGTTCCGAATTACTCGCTCAGCATCGGCACCTTCAGGAACGCTTTCTACATAAGTGGTCTCGACTTTATCACCTAATTGAGCTTCAAGGTATTTACGAGCTTGATCATGGCTATGAGTCCAGCCAGCGTCGCCAGTTGGGCTTACATAAACAAAGCCTACTTTAATAGAGTCATTTGCTACAACTGGTGCCGCGGTAGTGGCTTCTTCAGTTGTTGAATCAGAACAGCCTGCGATAGCAGCCACCATGGCAGATGTTGCTAATAATTTTTTAAAAAGTTTCATGTCTTCTCCTCGAAGAGCGTTTAATTTTGATCTAAATAACATCTTTAGATTTTTTTAATCTCAGCTAATTAAAGCTGAGGCCGATACGGAACACCTAACGACATAGGTGTATTTAATTTAGTTTTAGCGCGATTACTTGAAAGTAATACTAATACAAATATGGTGGCTACATAAGGCAGCATGGCCAGCAAGTTAGGTGCAATTTCGAAACGAGTGCCCTGTAGAATCAAATGCATGATGCTTGCAGCGCCAAATAAATAAGCCCCTAACATAATCCGTTCGGCTTTCCAGCTGGCAAATACAACTAACGACAAAGCAATCCAGCCTTTACCTGCGGTCATGCCTTCACTCCAAAGTGGTGTGTAAACAAGTGATAAATAACCACCTGCTAAGCCTGCCATAGCACCACCAAACATTACGCACATGTAACGAATCCCATGGACATTAATACCCATGGCATTAGCAGCTTCTGGGTTTTCGCCTACTGCACGAATGTTTAAACCTAAGCGAGTAGATTTAAATACCCAGTAAACTAACCCAACCATAATGAATGATAAGTAAACCATTGGGTCCTGTTGGAAAAATATTTTTCCAATCACAGGAATATCGCTTAACAATGGGATAAACATTGGCTGAACGCCTTCTAATCCTATTCCTACGTAATTAGCACCCAAAAATGCACTTAGCCCACCTCCAAAAATAGTCAGTGCTAGGCCTGTAGCCACTTGGTTTGAAACAAGGCTAATGGATAAAAACCCAAACAGCAATGACATTAATATACCGGCTAAAACAGCTATTAAAACCGCCACAAATAAATTTCCAGTAGTTACTGCTGCCATAAAACCTACAACCGCACCCATTAACATCATGCCTTCTTGTCCAAGGTTTAATACCCCTGACTTTTCACATACCATTTCACCAAGTGCTACCATAATAAGTGGTGTGCCTGTACGAATGGTTGCGTATAAAATATTTGTAATTAATTCAATGTCCATAATCTTTTACCCTTGAGACTCTAGTTGAAGAGTATCGCTGGACAATACTTCTTTTTTAATACGAATAATTTTGTAGCTAATAAGCAGGTCTGTTGCCAATAAAAAGAACAGCAACATCCCTTGGAATAAACCAGTAAGAGATTTGGGTAATGTCATTTCCATTTGCACCATTTCACCACCCATATAAGTTAACCCCAGCAGCATACTGGCCAATAAAATACCCACTGGTTGCATGCGACCTAAAAATACAACAATAATAGCGGCATAACCGTAGCCTGGTGATACATGGGGAATTAACTGCCCAACTGGTCCAGTCACTTCAGATACACCCGCTAAACCTGCTAATGCGCCACACGCTAATAATACAAACCAAGTTAATGTTTTTTCTTTAAAGCCGGCGTAGCGAGCTGCTGCTGCGTCTTCACCTAAAACGTTTATTTGATAACCAATCCAGCTGCGGCTCATTAATGCCCAAACTACAACCATGGCAAACAAGCCAAATAACAATGAAATATTCACTCGGTATTCGTCACTAAATAACGGCAGTAGCGAAGCATCGCTAAACATGGCTGTTTGTGGAAAATTAAAACCATCAGGATCTTTTAATGGACCATGTACACAATATAATAATGCGTTTAACGCAATATAATTTAACATTATGGTCGTGAGTATTTCGTTGGCCTTGAAGTGTGTTTTTAATACAGCGGCTAAACCTGCCCAAGCTAACCCCGAAAGCATGCCAGCGGCCAATATTGGTATTAATACCCAAGATGATTCAGACTCTAAAAACTGCAATGCCATGAAGCCACCACCTAAGGCACCCATAATAAACTGGCCTTCTGCACCTATATTCCAAATTTTTGCTCTGAAGCATAATGTTAAACCCATGGCGCATAAAAGCAGCGGCGCCACTTTAATTCCTAGCTCAGTCCAACCATATACATCAGTTAAGGGCATAATAAAAAATGTATAAAGGGCGGTTGCAGGGTCTACATTCAAGAACAGAAATAAAAATGTACCACTAATTAACGTTAATACAATCGCAATTAATGGAGAAAGATACGACATCAACTTTGAATCGCTAGGGCGTTTTTCTATTTTTAACGGAATGATTGTTTCCAATAAACTAGGCATTGATAGGTTCCTTAGTTGATTCGGATGTATCAACAAATTGTCCAGCCATCCATTGTCCTAAAGTCTCTATATTTACATCTTGGGTATTTTTAATAGGGCTTAATTCACCTTGGCAAATTGCACAAATTCTATCGCTTATTTGATATAGTTCATCAATATCTTCACTGACTACAACAATTGCAGCACCTTGGTCTCGTAGTTCAATCAGCGCATGTCGAATTAAAATGGCTGCTCCAATGTCTACACCCCATGTAGGGTGTGAACAAACTAGTAACTTTGGATCTTGCTCAATTTCACGGCCTAAAATAAATTTTTGTAAATTTCCGCCTGACAAGCTCTTAGCTTGTGCATTTAACCCAGCGCATTTAACGTTATATTTATCAATAATATTTTGTCCAAAAGATTTAACATTATCAAAGTTAATCCAGCCATTATTTATCATGCCACGATGATTTGCAGTTAACAGTGTGTTATCAGCCAAAGACATGTCTGGAACGGCGCCACGGCCTAACCGCTCTTCAGGTACAAATGCAAACCCTAGTTCGCGGCGTTGGCTTGGGCTAAATTGAGAAATGTCGGTATCTAGTAAGTTAACAGTGGTTTTATTAGCAAGTTCTTCGCCACTTAACAGTCGCATTAATTCGTCTTGGCCATTACCAGCTACGCCAGCAATACCAATAATTTCACCACTTTTAACCTCTAAATTTAGCTTGTGGATTGGGCTTGCAAATGGGTCTTCACTCTTAAAGCTTAAGTTGCTTACAGAAAGTACGACGCCAGAGCCTTGTGCTTTTTTATAATCTTCGGTTAGTGGGGTATCACTTCCCACCATCATGCGTGCAATTTCAGAGCTGGTGGTTTTCTGTGGATCACATGTGCCAGTTACTTGGCCGTTTCTTAAAATAGTGGCCGCATGACAAATCTCGGTTACTTCATCAAGTTTATGGGAAATAAATAATATAGAGCAGCCTTCACTTGCAAGCTGTTTTAAAGTTTTAAATAAACTGGTCACTTCTTGCGGTGTCAGTACACTAGTTGGCTCGTCTAGTATTAAAAGTTTTATTTCCTGTAATAGGCA
>JBLHVV010000164.1:0-4578 GCA_047628755.1 Crocinitomicaceae bacterium
AAACAGTTTTAGTATTGAAATTACTTGCCGTAAGCGAGAGCCGTTTCAACTTCTTGTTTGCTGCCTAAAAAAACAGGAACACGCTGGTGGATATGGTCGGGTTTTATGTCCATTATCGCCATATCTGGTGTGCATGATAAGCCGCCGGCTTGCTCAACTAACATAGACATTGGATTGCCTTCGTACATTAAACGCAACTTGCCGGGTTTTTTTACATCACGGTTGTCCCACGGGTACATAAAAATACCGCCGCGGGAGATAATACGATGAACTTCTGCCACCATGGCGGCAACCCAGCGCATGTTATAACGCTTACCCAATGGACCTTCTTCACCCTGAAGTAAGTCGGCCACATAGTCTTGAACGGGCTTTGCCCAAAACCGTTGGTTTGACATGTTAATGCCAAATTCTTGCGTAGTGGCAGGAATTGTAGCTTGAGCGTCCGTTAATAAAAATTCCTTTGTAGCAGGGTCAAGGGTAAAAATATCCACCCCTTGTCCTGTGGTCATAACTAACATAGTAGAAGGACCATAAAGTACATAGCCAGCGGCTAACTGCTTGCGACCAGATTGAAGATATGTGGCTTCCTCAGCAGGGTTGCCACCATTACTTGGCAGAATTGAAAAGATAGTACCCACAGTTACATTAATATCGATATTTGAAGAGCCGTCTAACGGGTCAAAAATAACTAAAAACTCGCCATCGTTATTGGCTACAACAGGAAGGTCTTCTTCTTCGCTAGCAATACCTGCAACAACCGAACATGCTTTTAAGGTATCTTTTAATAGGTCATTAGAAATAACGTCTAACTTCTTTTGAGTTTCGCCTTGCACGTTTTCTGCTTCAGCACTGCCAAGTACGCCAGCCATGGCGCCTTTTTGAAGAAGTATAGAGATGTCTTTGCTGGCTGCTAAAACTGCTTGAATGGCGCTAACCAAATTTTGAGGTATTTGGTTTTTTTCAAAGATTTGTTCAACAGTCTGCATAAAAAGGCGAACCTATATAATTTTAAGTACGGAATTGGCGCGTATATTACACAAATCCAGCGCTCTAAGCTATGTGCGGTGAAATCAAATACCTTTTAAACGGCCTAAAAATTATCTTTAATTCCTCGAATCACAGCAAAAACTTCTGACTTTTTAGCCAGCACACGGCCACTAAAATGCTCAGCGGCTCTAATGACATCAGGCTGATCTAGCCTTACAAACGGGTTACTTTTAAGCTCGTCGGCCACTGTGGTAGGTACAGTGGGTAAGCCTTGTTCGCGAAGCTGGCTGCATACATCTTGGCGGTGAAGTGTATAGGTATTGTTAGGCTCTATATGCAAAGCAAAGTTAATATTTGCCAACGTGTATTCGTGGGTACAATATATTTTAGTATTAGCAGGGAGCTCAACAAGGCTAGCAAGTGATGCCTCGAATTGTTCGGCTGTGCCTTCGAACATCCGGCCGCAGCCACAAGCAAATAGGTTGTCTCCACTGAATAGATGCCCTGTTTTTATACCGTTATCATTTGATAGGATCGCTTCGGTATAAAAAACGATGTGGTCAAGAGTGTGACCAGGTGTGTGCCAAACCTTCCAGCTCAGTCCCATAACCTCTAGAGTTTCGCCGCCCATGAGCGCTATTTCTCTGCATGGTATAGGGTGATGCCCAGTACCATAGATAATACATTCAGGGAACGCGGCTTTAACTTCAGTGATTCCTGAAATATGGTCCCAATGCTTGTGTGTTACAAACATATAATCCAACTTTAGATTGTGCTTTTGAAGATAGGCAATGACTGGCGCGGCCTCACCTGGGTCGACTATTAAAGTTTGCCCTTGGTGTTGAACTAACCAAGCGTAATTATCTTCTATTATGGGGATAGGTGTGACATTGAACATAATTTGATCACATTGTTTATATGTAATAAGTGTAAGCCTTATGGCCGATAAGTTCATCATTTGGATTTAATATGGTTATATTTCAATAAGTCCTTGAATAGACGTGGTTTTTTTAAGACAATGCTGTGCTTCTTAGCATTTAATAACTTTTGCAGTTAATTTAAGTGTTTCATAGAAGTTGAAAATCGTCTGATTTTCTCATTATGGTGGCTTCTGGTCCCCTCGCAATTTGCAGCTGTAAACTCCGCCAGGCCCGGAAGGGAGCAACGGTAGCAGTGAATGATGTGCCGAGGTGTGGCTGGAGGTCCCTCCAAAAATTATTTCTGTCTTAAATCTGTTGTTTTAAATTCTTCAGCTGTCCATTATGGTCGTGTTTATATATTTACAGTTTTAGGCCTATGTTAAATCGAGAATTTTATCGCCGTGGGCCTAATCACCAATTAGGCCAGCCAGCTGATTTTTTAACCATTCGGAAGCAGTTTCAATTCAGGTCTATCGAAATTGGGAAATGGGTAAAACCTGCCGAAAAAGAAAAAGCAGCCCCTTTATTTTATGATGCCTTGTGTGACCTGATGTGCATTTTAGGCGGTGACGAATCTCTTATATCATTACGTGGCTCCATTGCCCTTCAATATGGCGTGGGCGGTCAGCGCGGTGTTTCAGCTCATTATGACCCGCAAACCCGAAGCTTTGCTTTGGCTAAAAATGCAGGGCCGGGCAGTATCGCCCATGAATGGTTCCATGCGTTTGATCATTACATTAATGAAAAAGCGTTTGTTGATACCAGTCGCAGTCAGTTTGCTTCCAGCGCTTGGCTAGCCAATGCAGACGAAGTAGACCATCCCCTTAATCAAATGCTTATGTTGTGTTATGAAACGATTATTTTAAATGAAGCAGGAGATAATCCTAACGCCTATTTTGATGTGTCAGTTAAAGTGGATAAAGCCATGGGGCAAGAATATTTCAGCAAGCCGGAGGAAATGTGTGCCCGTGCATTTGAAGCCTTTATTCAAGATGCACAGATTAAAAATAACTTTTTAGTGAAAGGCACCAAGGAATCAGAAGAAGCTAAATTAGGACTTTATCCGCAAGGTGAGCATCGTTTGCGAGTGAATAAAGCATTCGATGTTTACTTTAAGAACCTTGGGTCCGCATTAAAGCGTATTCAACAAAAGTCTGTTGATAAATGAGTGCCCCTAGGCTTGGGAGTCTAAACGCCGACGACTTTATTGCACCTGTTTGCCATGAGTCCATTGAAATACTGTATCAGGATGTTGCCATTCTAGTGATTAATAAACCCAGTGGTCTATTGAGCTTGTCGGGTAAAAATCCATTGAACAAAGATTCGGTACATCATCGCTTGGTGCAAGACTTCCCCACTGCGTTAATGGTTCACAGATTAGACTTAGGTACGTCTGGCTTAATGCTCATCGCACTTTCAAAAGATATTGTAAAAATTTTAAATCAACAATTCTCGAATCGAACTATAAAAAAAACCTACGAGGCGATACTGGATGGCAGTTCTAAAGACCTCAATCTTAAGAGCTATAGAGGAATAATTGACCTGCCCATTGCCAAGGGAGTTTTCCCTCATCAAAAGATTTGTCACGAAAATGGAAAGGCTGCATTGTCAGAGTATCGTGTGATAAAACAATACGCAGATAGATTCAGGGTAGAGTTTATTCCAGTCACTGGCCGGACTCATCAATTACGAGTGCATTCAGAAGCGATTGGTCATGCCATATTGGGCTGCGACTTATATGGCACAGAGTCAACCCAGGCAAAGTCCCCTCGGCTTTTACTGCATGCCAGTCAATTAGAATTTATCCATCCTTTAAGCCATAAAACCATGCACCTAAAGTGCCCGGTACCTTTTTAAGTAATAGCGTTGGCATCTATTATTTGGGTTTAGTAGCGTATCTGCCAGCACATAAGATTGCTTGCGGTGTATAGCCGTAAGGGCTGTTCTCAGCTAGTATCTTTGTCTTGACTCCGATATGATTCCCCCCTAAATAAACCCCATTAAATGCCATAAAAACAGGGACTATGCGCTGCTAATTGCACATAAAACAACCACTTTTTAGGATTAAGATTACACACATGAGCTATCAGGTACTGGCCCGCAAGTGGCGACCACAATTTTTCAAGGACATGGTAGGGCAAGAGCATGTGATGCGCGCTCTTATTAATGCACTTGATAACCAGCGCCTGCACCATGCTTATTTGTTTACAGGCACCCGAGGAGTGGGTAAAACCACCATCGCCAGGATACTGGCAAAGTGCTTGAACTGTGAGCATGGTATCAGTTCTGAGCCTTGTGGGACCTGTTCTAGTTGTGTAGAAATAAGTGAAGGTCGATTTGTAGACTTAATCGAAGTAGATGCGGCATCTCGAACCAAGGTTGAAGATACTCGCGAGATTTTAGATAATGTTCAATATGCTCCTACCCGTGGCCGCTTTAAAGTGTACTTAATAGATGAAGTGCACATGTTGTCCAACTCCAGCTTTAACGCCTTACTTAAAACATTAGAAGAACCGCCTTCCCATGTAAAATTTTTACTGGCCACCACCGATCCTCAAAAACTGCCTGCTACTATATTAAGTCGCTGTCTTCAATTTAGCCTTAAAAATATGACGCCAGAACGCATAGTGGGTTACTTACAGCACATTCTAGGGCTAGAAAAAATACCGGC
>JBLHVV010000165.1:0-4536 GCA_047628755.1 Crocinitomicaceae bacterium
TCTACTTTATTCTGTTCTGATTGATCGAGCCAGTGGTCTGTTAGTTCCCTATCAATATTGTCCAATGCAGATGTGTCTGCATAAAATATATGAACTTTATTAATAGATAATTCAGGAAAGCTAAGCTGTGAAGTGCTTGTCATATGATTAATCCCACTGCAGTGAATATAGGCCAGGTGGTTATTATGCTCCTAATGTTTCTAGCAATACCTGCTGGGCATTAATACGTTCTTCACCTTCTTTAGGCTCAGACTTAATGTATGACCCATCAGATTGTAAAATCCAGCTTTGACAGTTGTCTTGCAAATACAAATCCAGTTCGGATTTCACTCGACTAGACCAAGTTGCATTATCAATTGGAAAACAGGTTTCAACTCGTTTGAATAAATTGCGTTCCATCCAATCAGCACTGGCACAAAATACTTTAGGATTGCCATTATTTTCAAAATAATAAACACGAGAGTGCTCTAAGAATCGACCGATAATACTGCGCACTTCTATATTTTCACTTACACCTGCAATACCAGGTAATAATCGACACATACCCCGCACAATACAACTTATTTTAACCCCAGCTTGGCTAGCTTGGTACAGTGCCTTAATGATTTTTAGCTCGGTTAATGAATTCACTTTAACTATAATTTTCGCGTCTTTACCAGCTTTTGCATTCTCAGTTTCTTTCGCAATCAGAGCCATTATGTTTTTGTGCAATGTGAATGGTGCATGGTAAATTTTCTTTATGCTTAATGCTTTTCCCATTCCTGTAAGCTGCTGAAATACCTTATGTACATCTTCAGTAATATCATCAGACGAAGTTAATAAACTGTAATCTGTATATAATCGCGCATTTCCTGCATGATAATTACCCGTTCCTAAGTGAACGTAGCGACGAAGTTTTTTATTTTCACGACGTACAATTAGCATCATTTTAGCATGGGTTTTATATCCCACTACACCATATACCACCACGGCACCCGCTTCTTGTAAGCGGTTAGCAAGGTATAGGTTTTCTTCTTCGTCAAAGCGTGCACGTAATTCAATGACAACAGTGACTTCTTTTCCTTTACGAGCGGCATCTACTAACGCATTAACAATTTCTGACGTGGCGCCAGTACGATATAGGGTTTGTTTAATCGCCAGTACTTGGGGGTCTTGTGCTGCTGTGCGAATTAGATCTACGACAGGTGTAAAGCTTTGAAACGGATGCAACAAAAGTTGGTCACTTTTTTTAATGGCTTCAAAATAATCTTTTTTACCAATCAATCCTTTAGGAATACTAGGTGTAAATGCTGGGTAACGCAGTTCAGGACGCTCAGCTCCAGCGGCGATTGCCATTAGTCTGTGCACATTAACCATACCGTTTACACGATAAATGTCTTGTTCAGATAAATTAAATTTAGTTAACAAAAACTGCCAAAGCTCTTCTGGGCAATTGTCAGCCACTTCTAACCTAACAGCATCACCATAATGGCGAGCATGAAGCCCACCTTGTAATGCACTGGCTAAGTCGGCTACGTCTTCTTGGTCAAACGTTAAGTCGGCATTACGTGTTAAACGAAATTGGTAGCAGCCCTTTACCTTCATGCCGGGGAAAAGTTCATCAGCAAACTGGTGGATCATTGAAGACAAGAAAACATAGTTATCACCGCCATCACATATTTCATCTGGTAGACGATTGATTCTGGGTAATGAACGGGGTGCCGGTATTAATGCCAAACCGGTATTACGACCAAATGCGTCTTTACCTTCTAGGTCAACAATGAAGTTTAGTGACTTATTTACTAGGCGTGGAAACGGATGAGCAGGGTCTAAACCGATCGGGCTAATAACCGGTTGTATTTGCTCATTAAAATATTCTTTTACCCATCTTTTCTGCTTGGGAGTCCAGTCACCACGGCGAATAAAACGAATGTTTTCGGCTTCTAATTGTGGAATCAATTGGTCATTTAGTATGTTGTATTGGCGTTCCACGGTTTCTTTTGTCAAATGATGAATTTGTTCTAGTACTTCGGCAGGAGGCACACCATCTGGACCGGGTATTTCACGGCTGAATGCTAGTTGTTTTTTAAGTTCGGCTACACGGACCTCAAAAAACTCATCTAGGTTGGTAGAAAAAATACATAAAAACATTAATCTATTTAACAGAGGATGCGTTTCATCTAGCGCTTGAGCAAGCACTCGAATATTAAACTGTAAATGACTTAGCTCTCGGTTTAAGTAATAACCGGGAAACTGTAAGTCAATTTCTTCGTTTAACGATTCGATAGTATTGCTCATTATTATCCCTAATGCAGTTAGTTTTTATGTTCTATTTCAACAATTCAGAGCGCTATTATTTATTCAATAAAATAGCGGCATCTTTGGCAAAATAAGTGAGGATGCCATCAGCACCTGCCCGCTTAAAGCACATAAGGCTTTCTAGCATAGTGGTGTCTTTATCTAGCCATCCGTTCTGAAATGCCGCCATGTGCATGGCGTACTCACCGGACACCTGATATACAAATGTAGGTGCTCTAAATTCATCTTTTACCGATTTAACAATGTCCAGATACGGCATACCGGGTTTTACCATGATCATGTCTGCGCCTTCAGATAGGTCTAAACCCACTTCGTGTAAAGCTTCGTTGCTGTTTGCTGGGTCCATTTGGTAAGTAAACTTATTGCCTTTACCTAGGTTGCCAGCACTGCCTACAGCATCACGAAACGGGCCATAATAAGCCGACGCATATTTAGCGCTGTAGGCCAGAATACGAGTATTTACGTGGGCCTGTTCTTCTAGCGCTTCACGGATCATTAAAATGCGACCGTCCATCATGTCGCTTGGGGCGACTATATCGGCTCCGGCGTTGGCATGGCTTACAGCTTGTTTCATTAAGGTCTCAACGGTGATGTCGTTAAGAACATAGCCTTTTTCATCAATGATGCCGTCTTGGCCATGAGTGGTAAATGGATCCAGTGCCACGTCGGTAATGACCCCCATCTCTGGACAAGCATCTTTAATTGCTTTAACCGCTCGCTGGGCAATACCATCGGGATTATAAGACTCTTCGGCTAATAATGTTTTGTGCCCAAGGGGTGTTACCGGAAACAGGGCCACTGCTGGTATGCCTAACGAGCTTAATAACTTGCATTCGGCTACGGCTAGATCGATGGACAAGCGCTCAATGCCTGGCATAGATGGAATAGTTTCACGCTTATTTTTACCATCAAGAATGAACATTGGAAAAATAAGGTCGTTGGGTGTTAAAACGTTTTCACGCATTAAGCCACGGCTAAAACCGTCTGCACGCATGCGGCGCATTCGGGAAAGTGGGAAAATACGTTGTCCGTCAGAAAAAGCCATGTGATGTTCCAAAAATTACTGATGCCATATATGCTCACTATTGTACTGCAAGGCTGACAATCGTGCTGATTTTAAGTCGATAATGTTTCAGTTTAGTGATAGTTGAGAAGAAATGCAGCTATTCGCTGTGTTACATGAACCAATTAGTCTCTATGCTAGTCACAAAATAAATTATTACTGGAATACGTCTAGATGAAAAAGCTTATTATTATTGGGGTTATAGCGGCAATTGTTAGCGCTATTATTGTTTTTGACGCTCAGCAGTATTTACTGCCCGGCTTTTATCAAGATCTATTTGAATCAAATCCCTTATTAACCGGTGCCATATTTTTTAGTGTTTACGTGATCGCTACTTCTTTATCAATCCCGGGGGCGGCCGCATTAACCTTAATTGGTGGCGCTATATTTGGTTTGGGCTGGGGGTTATTGCTTATTAGCTTTGCTAGCACCCTAGGGGCTACATTGGCATTTTTAATTACCCGTTTATTATTAAAAGATTGGGTGCAAGCGAAATTTGGCAGCTATTTAAAAACCATCAACGATGGCGTAGAAAAAGACGGCCCATTTTATTTATTTACCTTAAGGCTCATCCCTGTCGTCCCATTTTTTGTTATTAACCTTGTGATGGGTTTAATGCCAATTCGTGCATGGACGTTTTACTGGGTAAGCCAAATAGGTATGTTAGCGGGTACTGCGGTATTTGTTAATGCAGGTGCGCAGTTAGGTCAGCTTAACGAACTTTCATTTTCAGGCATTTTAACCCCCGGTATTTTAGGCAGTTTTATATTGCTGGCAATATTTCCTTGGATCGCACGAACTATGCTGGGTAAAGTTAAAAAGAACCGTTCTCTAAAGGCTTACAAACGTCCAGCCAAATTCGATGATAACTTATTAGTCATCGGCGCTGGAGCAGGGGGCTTGGTAAGCAGTTATATTGCAGCAGCCACCAAAGCCAAGGTAACGTTAATTGAAAAACATAAAATGGGTGGCGACTGTCTAAATACAGGCTGCGTCCCATCGAAAGCCATTATTCATGCGGCCAGTTTGGCCCATGAAGCCCGTCATGCCAGTAAAGTAGGCGTGAATGTAGGTGAAGTGAAAGTTGATTTTCAACAGGTAATGCAATCGGTACACGACGGTATAGCGCTTGTTGAGCCCCATGACAGTGTTGAGCGTTATACCGGACTAGGTGT
>JBLHVV010000166.1:0-4511 GCA_047628755.1 Crocinitomicaceae bacterium
ATTAGTCGACATCAATATAGGCGACCAACTTAAAGCAAGCATGACGTATATTCCCAATAAGGACTATGCAGGCATTGATTCATTCACTTACACCACTAAAGCCAATCAAGCTGCAACAGTCACTATACAAGTAGAAGAAGCTGTTAAGGAAAAAAATATTAGCTATTATTTCTCGCACTGAAAAGTGGGGGAAACAAAGTATATGCAGACCGAAAAAATTAGTCTCTGGGAGCGCTTTACTCTATTGATTTCGGGCTCGATAAAATTACGCTTCGCGCCGCTAACAGAGCCTACCTAGTGGCTGATTGTAACGACAAACGACTTTTAAATGCGAACCGTGATTCATTTTTAAAGTGGGACTAATTCACGTTAATCTATATAGACAAAAGTGAAGTTCATTAGACCTCTCCCCTTTTTTACTGAAAGGTTTATAGTTTTAACAATAATGAATATTGACGCAAAGTCAGCACAGTGGCAGAACAAATTACTTACCCTATTGATCATTTACTCTATAATTTAGCACTTTTTAGGCAAAGCTATCACCTAAGAAAAGGTATCGCTTTAACACTTTCTCCCCACCTTGCCACAAACTCAAAAGACGGGGTTTTGGTTATGAAATTTGTAAGATTTTGATCGTTCTAATAGTCTCGCTAACTGTCAAAGACCTGTCCCTTCTGTGCTCAACAGAGATATGAAAACTTGTCGACCTTAGTATGGCAAGTCCAATTGTTAATTGCTCTCAATTTTTAAGCTTAGGAAACCATGTTAAAAATAGAACAGTAAATCTATAACAAGCCATCACCTATCCTTAAATAATCTGCTAACCTGTATCTCAATATTCACCCATAGAGATAAACCTTTCATGACCACATCAAAGCAACTGTTTTCCCTAATTACGTCAGATGGGCAGCTTGAAGTCTCATTAAAAGAATTAAACGTCCCTACTCCTAAGGCCCATGAAGTGATTGTTCGCATGGAAGCAGCGCCAATTAACCCTTCTGATATGTGGCCCATGTTTGGACCTGCAAATTTGGCTGAAGCAAAATTAAGTGCAGACAAAAAGATATTAAGCGCTCCCGTGATCAAGCAAATATTACCACGCATCGCCTCTCGGTTAGATCAAACCCTTCCGATTGGTAATGAAGGCGCTGGTACTGTTGTGGCTGCCGGTGATAGCGAAGCAGCACAAGCATTAATCGGTAAAACGGTAGCGGTTGTTACTGGAGCGACTTACTCACAGTTCAGTTGTGTGCCATACCAAGCTTGTATCGTTCACCATGACGATACCACAGCTCGTGATGCAGCAACTTCATTTGTTAATCCTCTTACAGCATTGGGCATGGTAGAAACCATGCGTATGGAAGGTCACACGGCCTTAGTTCATACGGCAGCAGCGTCTAGCCTAGGCCAGATGTTAAATAAGATCTGTCTGGGAGAAGATGTATCCCTGGTAAATATTGTAAGAAACCAGGCCCAAGTGGATATTTTAAAAGAAATTGGTGCTAAATATATTTGTGACTCATCAAGCAATGACTTTAAAGCTCAGCTATATAACGCCATTAATGAAACAGGTGCCACTCTTGCGTTTGATGCCATCGGTGGAGGTGAGTTGGTGAGTGATATATTAACAGCCATGGAACAGGTAGGCAGTAAAGATGCAAAAGGCTTTAATACTTATGGCTCTGATGCCGACAAGCAAGTTTACATCTATGGTGGATTAGACTTCTCCCCAAGCACTTTAAACCGTGCTTACGGAATGACCTGGGGCATTGGCGGTTGGTTATTAAACCGTTTCTTAGTCAAGATAACCCCACAACGTATCGGTGAATTACAGAAGCAAGTGGCAGACGGGATAAAAACAACCTTTGCTTGCACGTTTACTGAAGAGCTAAGCTTTGAACAAGCCATGACCCCATCAGTGATTGCACAATACAACGCAAAAAAAACCGGAGCCAAGTTTTTTATTAATCCTAACAAGGACTAATCTCATAACTTGATATATGAAGCAGCCATATATATTGGCTGCTTTTTTGCTAATTTTTGATCTACGAAACAGTTATAAAATTAGCGCATCGTGTTAATCGCATAAACAGACCCTTTACTAGAAACCACATTGACGCTGGTATCTTGAATATTAGATTCGAATTAAAAATCGTAACACCCTTTTACATGCAGAGTTTTTTTCATTTTTTCTACATCGTCAGGACTAAAGCAGATTTCAGCGACTAGATTCGTCATTTCCGAGGTATACAAAAGGTATCGCTTTTGCGATCTGCTTCCTAAGAACTAAAAAAGCTACTGCTTTGGATACAGGCAGTGTGAATACTTGAACATCTGCGGTTAGCACTTTTTATTTTAGTTAAAAAATGAGCCTTAACTTAATCAAGACACAAAACTGACAACGTATTTTAAGTTTATAAGATAAATAATTTAGGCTTTTTCACTCCATTAAAATTTTCTTTTACCTACCTATCCCCAAAAAATTCACCGATCTTCATTGTAAAAAACTGTGAATTACATCCACTTTTGTATGTAGGTTAGTTCACAAAAAAATAAAATCGTCAAAAATATGACAGAAAATTAGCCGTAAACGAGTAAATTATCGTTACTTTATAACGCTTTAAAATTTAAACTTATTACCATATTCACCGTAGTTCGAAAGTAGGTAAAATTAATGACATACACATCACGCAGTATTAGCGCGGCATTAAAAACTATTATTCTAATCGCTTTTAGCATTTTAATTGTAGGTTGTGGTAGCGGTGGTGGTGATGGTGATAATGCGCAAATACCAAACGAAGACTCATCGATAGAGCTTACTGGGAGTGTCGTAAAAGGTGTTGTAGAAAATGGCATTGTGCAAGCCTATTTAATTGAAGAGCAATCAGGCGTTATGGTTTCGTCAACAAACCCTCTAGGCGCAGCAGTTAGAACTGATGCTAACGGACGCTATAAACTGAAACTGCCCGGTAACACAAAATCATCCCAAGTAATGGTTATTATGACGGCAGATAGCCAAACTACTATGACATGTGACGTGGTTGCCGGTTGCTCAACTAGCGATTCCGTTTCTACAATAGCCTTTGGTGAAAAAATTAACTTAAGTGATGATTTTAACCTAAGAAACGTGATGGAAGCTTCACAAGGTAAACGAGAAAATTTCGTACATATCACGCCATTCACTCACTTAGCCATTTCAAGAGCAGAAGCTGAACCAGAAGGATTAACAGCCGAAAATATCAATACAGGTAAGCGTTATGTCGAAACGTTATTTGGTCTTGATACTGACGCCCTAGAACTCGCCATACCAGATATAACAAAGCTTGATCAATATACAAGTATTAGTAAAACAGAGCTAGAAACAGCAATAATGTCAGCGTCTTTCCTAGCACTCGTTAACTCTCCTGATTGGGATAGTATTGACGAGGTACTGGATCATGCCGCTCAGAGAATGTCATCTTCTGGTTCTCTCTCTTCAACAAATATGGGCACCTTGCCCGATGTGGCTTTAGACGACATATTCTATCAAGCAGGAGAGATTGTTCAGGGTTTACTTTCAGATACTAATAATACAACTCAAACAACGTTATTAAGCAATATAGCGGAAGAAGTTCAGGAAGAATACGAAGAACTTTCCAACACACCAGAAACAATCGATCCAGTCCTTATTACTACGCAACCCTCGTCTTTAAGCGTTGACGAGCATAATAGTGCGCTCTTCTCTATTCAAGCAATAGGCGGCGGTGAGCTTGATTACCAATGGCGCAAAAATGGCGTTGCAATTACCGGGGCAAATAACATTAACTATCAGATACTTGATGCCTCAGCAAATCAGGCAGGAATTTATGATGTTATTGTTTCAAATAGTGTTGGTTCTGTTATCTCAATCAGTGCACTATTAACCGTAAACGTAGAAGTAAACCTAACAAATACAAACCCTGTTGCTGTGAATGATTTAGCAGTTACTGAAGAAGATTTTTCAGTCACTATCAATGTTTTAGAAAATGACTCAGATAGTGATGGCGACAGCTTAAGCATTACAGGTGTTACTTCATCTCAGGGTAGCGCACTTATCAATACCGACTATTCCATTACATTTATTCCAAATAGCAATTTCAATGGTACAGGTTCAATCACTTATAGTTTAAGTGATGGTCAAGGAGGACTTTCAACGGCAACAGTTTCGATAAATGTTAGCCCAGTAAATGACAGCCCTGTTGGCACCAATGACGCAGTGATTACACAAGAGGACACTCCAGTGTCCATTAACGTATTAGCAAATGACACAGACATTGATGGGAATAACCTAGAAATCCTAAGTGCTAGCGCGATCAATGGTTCGGTATCAATTACCAGTCTTAATACATTAACCTTTACGCCAACCACAAACTTCAACGGCTCAGGATTAATTACTTATACTATTCATGATGGTCAGGGTGCTTCAGCTGAAGCTAGAGTAGCTGTGACAGTTAATGCTGTAAATGATAGTCCGGTTGGCCACAATGACGCAG
>JBLHVV010000167.1:0-4486 GCA_047628755.1 Crocinitomicaceae bacterium
ATAATCCGAGGCTGTACCCGCAACTGTAAGTATTTTACTTTTAATAAAAAAGCTTAAATACAAGCCAGATATCTGATCATTGCATCTATTAAAAAGTTGCAAATGGGCAATTAAACCTTTCGGGCGGGACTACCTGATGAATCGCTTTAATGCTTTATATCCTGCATTAAGCGATAGCTATGTTCCGTCGGTTTTATTGCAATTATTTTTGCTAACCGTTTAATTCTAGGAGCATAGATGGACAATATTCTTCACGTTCATAACCTGCATTGGTCTGCTGGTGACACTCCTATTCTATCTGACATCAGCTTTAATATTCCCAAAGGTGCTTTCGTTGGCTTAATTGGTCCTAATGGGGCAGGTAAGTCTTCTTTAATGCGCTGCCTATATGGTGTTAACAAGCCCCAGTTTGGCGAAATGTTTTTATATGATAAAAATTTATTGGGTATGTCTGCCCGTGATCAAGCAAAAAACGTGGCTGTTATTCTTCAAGAGCATTCTCCTCACATGGGCCTTAATGTTTGGGATGTGGTGGCTCAAGGTCTAACCCCTCATAAAGGTTTATTTGAGTGGACTAATAAGCGGGATTTAATAAATATTGAATGGGCTATTCAACAGATGGATTTGCACGAGTTAAAGCATCAGCCATTTGAACAGTTATCTGGAGGTGAAAAGCAAAGAGTGATGTTAGCTCGTGCTCAAGTACAAACCCCTCAACTTTTAATAATGGATGAGCCTACTAATCATTTAGATGTACATTATCAAATTGAGGTATTAAACACCGTTAAAAAAATGGATATAAGCGTACTAGCATCAATCCACGATTTAAACTTAGCAGCCGCTTTTTGTGATTATTTATTAGTAATTGATAAGGGTAGAATTGTGGATCAAGGTTTACCCAAAGATGTTCTTACAGAAAATATGATTAGAAATGTGTTCAAAACTTGCGTCAGCGTCGATAATCACCCGCTGAGTCATTCTGATCAGGTTCGTATTACCTATTCTTACAGAGAAGGTGATGGCAATGAATAAGTGGCCATTGGTATTACTGATTAGTCTATCTGTTATAAGTCCACTATCAGCACTTGTAGTGGGTGTGGCAAATATTTCTTTTACCGATGTGGCACAAATAATTTGTGCACAATTTAATAGTGCTTGTGAAGCGAATGAATTAAAAGAAAGAATATTATTAGAATTACGTCTACCAAGAGTTATTTTGGCATTTTTAACTGGAGCTGGTCTAGCATTAGCAGGCAGTGTTTTGCAAATCGTTACTCGTAATCCATTAGCTGACCCTTATTTATTTGGCATTAGTTCTGGGGCTACCTTTGGCGCGGTATTAGTTATAGCCGTCAGTGGATTTGGAATGGGGGCTTCTCAAGGTTTTTTTTCTGGCTGGTCGCAGCTGGGTATTACTGGCGGTGCATTTATTGGCAGTGCTGTTTCGGTGTTACTAGTGATCAGTATGGCAGGCCGAAGCGTACAAATAGAGCGCATGGTATTAGCAGGCGTTGCGACATCTTTCATGTTTAGTGCCGCAACCAGTTTAGTTTTATATGCATCAGACCCACAAGCCGCATCATCACTATTATTTTGGAGCCTTGGGAGCTTTACCCGTGCAAGTTGGGACAATCTATCACTTCCATTTGTGGTTTTAATAATATGTTTTATTTTATTCTCAGGATTTACTAGGCAGTTAACTGCATTACTGTCGGGTGATGAAAATGCGCGATCTTTAGGTGTAGAAGTCCAAAAAATACGCATAAGTATGTTATTACTCACATCATTGTTAACTGCTATTTTAGTGGCCAATACTGGGGGTATTGGATTTGTAGGGCTAATGGTGCCACATATTGTTCGCCGGCTTTTTGAAAGCACTGGGCAGCATATAATGTGGATAACCATTCTGTTTGGCGGCGTGTTTATGGTCTGGGTTGATGTGGTATCTAGAACAATTTTACCCGGCCACGAATTACCGATAGGTGTAATCACAGCCGCCATAGGAAGTGTATTCTTTTTACTGGTAATGCGCCGAAAGAGCTGGTCTTAAAATAGAACTGTTTTAGCTATATAGCCAGTCTTACTCGCGAACGCGAGAGACCATATAAATTGTCTTACTCGCGAGCAGGGGTCACCGTACAAGTTGCCTTACTCATGAGCAAGTGTCACCGTACAAGTTGTCATACTCATGAGCAAAGATCACCGTACAAGTTGTCATACTCATGAGCAAGGATCACCGTACAAGTTGTCTTACTCGCGAAAGCGGGTATCTATTGCCCAGCATTGAGCAATATAAATTTTTACTAAATAATAGCTCTTCTTTGATTCTATTATTTTAAAAATTTTTAATTAATTTAGAGAGTTATATGTTTAAAATTTGTATACTTTTGGTTACCTTCCTGACTTCATTGAATAGCTTTTCATTTGAAGTACCAGATGTAAAAAATGCACAACGTATTGTCGCGTTAAGCCCTCACAGTGTCGAGCTATTGTATGCGTTAGGAATTGGTGATCGTATTGTAGCGACCACTGACTATGCCGACTATCCAGATGCAGCAAAAAAAATAGAGCGAGTTGGTGGATACCATGGTGTATTAGCAGAGCGTATCTTAGAGCTCAATCCGGATTTAATAGTAGCATGGGAAGGCGGTAATAAATCTGGAGATTTAGATAAGTTAGAGTCTTTAGGTTTACCCGTATATAGAACAGAAACAAAAAAATTGAGAGACATAGCTGATGAAATTACAATGCTGGGCTCCATGACAGGAACTCAAAATAAAGCTAAATCATTAGTTGATATATTTCACCAAGATTTAGACCGATTAACTGAAGATAATAAAAATAAAAAAAAGATCTCCTTTTTTTACCAGCTTTGGTCAGCTCCAATTAGAACTATATCGGTAGGCAGTTGGATTAACGAAATGCTAACCATTTGTGGAGGCAGCAATATAGTAAACACTCCAGAAGTAGATTATCCACAAATTAGTTTAGAAACAGTGTTACTCAATGAACCTCAAACTATTATCATTCCCAGTGCTCATGGACATGACAACGGAGTCCTGTCAGGTTTGAAGTGGACCGACTGGCCAGAAATTCCAGCTGTAAAAAACAATCATATCTATCGAATTAATGGGGATATACTGCATAGATTCTCTTTGCGTGTAATAGAAGCGATAGAAAAAATATGCAGTACCTTTGATATTGTACGTGATCAAAAATGATCTCTATCCTAATCGCATTGTCATTAGGTTTAGATGAACTATTAGGAGAAGTTAAAAGATTCCATCCTTTGGTTATATTTGGGGGGTATGCAAATTGGATTGAAAGATTAACTTACAATAAAAAGTTTATACAAGGGCTAATAGCATGGGTTTTAAGTGTTATCCCGATTGTTACTTTTTTTATTTTTATTGAATATATATTACTTCAATACTGTAATCTTTATCTTAAATTCACATGTGAAATATTTATTTTATATTTTACTATAGGACAAAAAAGTTTAAAGCAGCATGCAAAGGCCGTTCTATTGCCGCTTATGAGTTCAAATATTAAAGAGGCTAGAGTAGCGGTATCTATGATTGTATCTAGAGATACAGAAAAATTAAGTGAGCAACAGCTGGCTATGGCCACCATAGAAACAGTTACAGAAAATACACATGATGCGATTATTGGTCCTTTAGTGTTTTTTGTTTTATTTGGTATTCCTGGTGCTGTTTTATTTAGATTAACTAATACCCTTGATGCCATGTGGGGGTACCGATCAGAAAAATATGAAAAGTTTGGAAAGTTTTCTGCTAGGGTGGACGATATTTTAGGTTATGTACCAGCAAGAATCACTGTACTTCTAATGTTAATTGCCAAACCAGTTTACTTTAAACAAATAATTAGTAGTGTTTGGAATACAGGGCGTCGTTGGTATAGTCCTAATGCGGGTATTGTCATGGCAGCTGGTGCGGGTGCCCTAAGCGTAGAGTTAGGCGGTGACGCTGTATATCATGGTCACAATAAAACTCGATTAACGTTAGGGCTTGGTCGTTTACCTAAGATGAAAGATATTAATCAAAGTATTAAATTGATGTATTCTTGTAGCTTTATATTTGTAATATTGATTTCTATAGCTGAGTTTTCACTATGAATAGCTTTACAATAGCAGGTAAGAGAAGTAAGGAAACTGAATTCAATCATGGGGGGAAATTAGAACAGATTAAAATTTCTTATCCACAGCAACAGCTAGAATGGATAGATTTGTCCACTGGTATTAGTCCATTTTCATATCCTACGGATAGTATGAATATTGAGTTAAAGTGTTTGCCACAAAATCATAACTTATTAATAGAAGCTGCCTATAAATATTATGGAAGTGAGCACTTGACAGTAATTCCCGGTTCTATGTGGGCAATACAAATGTTACCTGTCTTAAGAAAGCTAAGCGTCAATGATGCTCGTCCTGTGCTTTTACCCAAGCAAGGTTTTAACGAGCATGAGA
>JBLHVV010000168.1:0-4419 GCA_047628755.1 Crocinitomicaceae bacterium
AAAACCTAATGGGTGACAACCCTTTTGCAGTGGTACTTGCAGATGACTTGTGTATTGCTGACGAGGGTGACATTGGTGTATTGGCGCAAATGGCTAAGATTTTTGATCAATTTCGCTGTTCTATTGTGGCTATTCAAGAAGTGCCAGCAGACGAAGTTCATAAATACGGTATTATTGCTGGCGATGATTTAGGCAATGGCTTGTACCGTATACATGACATGGTAGAAAAACCAACAAAAGAAGATGCTCCTAGTAACCTTGCAATTATTGGCCGCTATATCCTTACACCAGATATTTTTGGTAAGATAGAATCTACCGAGCCTGGCAAGAATGGTGAGATTCAAATAACTGATGCGTTATTAAAACAAGCTAAAGAAGGCTGTGTAATAGCTTATAAATTCCGTGGCAAACGGTTTGACTGTGGATCGATTGATGGATTTGTTGAAGCCACAAATTATGTTTACGAAAATATTTACAAAAAGGTAAAATAATTAATATGAGCCAACTGAGTTGCTTTAAAGCCTATGATGTACGTGGCCGTCTTCCTGACCAATTAAATGATGAAATTGCTTATCGCATTGGACGGGCTTATGGTGAATACCTAAAGCCTAAGACGGTTGTAGTTGGCTATGATATTCGCTTAACCAGCTTAGAATTAAGCCGTTGTGTTATACAAGGATTAACCGACGCTGGTGCCGATGTTATCGACATTGGCGAATGTGGTACTGAAGAAATCTACTTTGCCACTAGCTATCTAAAGGCCGATGGCGGTGTTTGTATAACAGCCAGCCATAATCCAAAAGATTATAATGGTATGAAGTTTGTACGCGATGATTCTAAACCCATTAGTGGTGACACTGGTTTAAAAGATATTCAAATTTTGGCTGAAGAAAATAGCTTCCCTGTAGTGGCTCACAAAGGAAAAGTAACCGCACAGGACACCCGTCCTCCTTACATTGAACACTTATTGACGTATGTGAATATTGCTGGACTAAAGCCTCTTAACATTGTTTGTAATGCAGGTAATGGCGGCGCTGGAGCGGTAATTGACGCTATTGAAGGTTCACTGCCCTTTAATTGGACCAAAGTGCATCACAATCCAGACGGTAACTTTCCACATGGTGTCCCCAATCCACTGTTAGAACAGAATCGTTCATCTACTATTGAAGCGATTAAAGAAACTAAAGCAGATTTAGGTATTGCATGGGATGGTGATTTTGACCGCTGTTTCTTCTTTGATGAAACCGGTAACTTTATTGAAGGTTATTATATTGTAGGTTTATTGGCCGAAGCGTTCCTTAAAAAGAAAAGTGGCGAGAAGGTCGTTCACGACCCTCGGTTAGTTTGGAATACGATTGCCATAGCTGAAGAGTTTAATGGTGAAGCTGTTGAAAGTAAAACTGGCCATGCATTCATTAAAGAACGTATGCGTTTAGAAGACGCTGTTTATGGTGGCGAAATGAGTGCACACCATTACTTCAGAGATTTCTTCTACTGCGATAGCGGCATGATTCCTTGGTTACTAGTGGCTGAGTTAATTAGCTCTACAGGTAAACCTCTTTCACAATTAGTAAAAGAGCGTACAGCTAATTTCCCATGCAGTGGAGAAATTAACTCAACATTGAAAAATCCCCAAAGAGTGATTGACGGTATCACAAGTATTTACAGCGAAAATGCTGTAAGCGTTAATCATACTGACGGCATTAGCATAAACTTTGATCAATGGCGGTTTAACTTACGCTCATCAAATACTGAACCAGTCGTACGTTTAAACGTAGAATCAAAAGGTGATAAAGCTCTAATGGAACTTAAAACTAAAGAGTTACTAGATAAAATAGCTGAGTTAGATAGCTAACAAAGTTGGACACTTTAAATAGCTAAATAAAAAAACCACTCTTCATGAGTGGTTTTTTTAAATTTAGAATCCTAAGGCAATCTTTTGAATGAAGCTGAGTTGTAAGGGTAAGTAATATTTAATAAAAATACAAAAACCGCTGCACTTTCAAACAATTCACTAGAACGCCCGACATCTTTAATTAACACTTCTGCCACCACCGCCACCGAAACCCAACCCGCCACATGATGCCATTGTGCAATGGGTACTGCAAAGTATTCACAAAACCCTTTAAATTTTTCGCTACGACGATATGCAAACGAAAATATAAATAAATAAGTTAACAGCACTGTGCCTAAAAATGCACTAAAGATAATTTTATTTACCTTTTTCCCGTTAACCACTAAATTATGAAGATTAGTCTCAGCCTGTGCGTTGTTTTGTTTAAACCAATCAGAGCTTTCAACATTAAATATACGTTGTCCCCAAGAAATTTCTTCACCGGCCCCAAAAAATGTAAACACTGCTAGAAAGGACCATACTCCAATAAATGCCCAATTTTTTTGCGATTTTAGCGTAAAAACTCTATTGAAACATACTGCAAACGCAAGCACTAAGCCCAGTACAGTTAACCATTCAATAGGACCATCTTCTTTTGCAACCACTGTAGTAAAGTATACAGGGTCGAACATGGCGATGGCGGCACCAATAATTAGATATAATCCAATTAATGGAAAAGCAAATTTTTCAATGGGCTTTAATGTTTTAAACATGACTAAATAACCTACCTTTAACACGAACATAAATGATTTGAGTAGCGAATTTTAAATAACTGAATAAAAATATCAGCATTACAATTGGATCTAACATATAAATCCATAAATTTTGGCTAGTATATAAACCTAAATTATAAGTTAAAAATACTAACGCTATATATATTGCTATGAGTGTTTCGTTTTTATACCAAGCTAATACAGCTATTAGTGCAAGCCCTATTACCAGGTAATTAAATCCAGCTTCACTTGGAAAGCCTAGAGAGAATAAATTATATTCACTAGCACCTAAGCTACTTGGAAATATGATCGCTGACATGGTTAGTATCATTATTTTAAAAGTATGACTAATGACAATTGACTGTGGACGCATACCTGATAACACATAACAAAGACAAACTAAGATAGTTGCAATACTTAAATCAGCAAAGTATCCACGGCTGAACTCAATTACTGTCCAGTCTTTAATTGGCATAATAATAATAATCGCTGCTAGTAAATAGACAGCAGGCCAATATTGTTTCCAACGCTTTATTTGAAATATAGCTAACAAAAAAGCCATTAGCATAATGCCGTGTCCTAATAATCCAAATAGACCATCGTTTACCAGTGCATCGAAGAATGTTGAGTCAATCATAACAGCGCCTCCAACCAAGCTTGATTAAAGCTAACCTGTTTTATTAACTTACGGTCTACTGTATACATTAAATGGTACTCACCGTCGGAGGCATTCAATACCCACGGGTAGCTATACTTAATTGCAACATTTGAGTCTAATTCTGCGTTTTCGAAATAATGTAATGTGCGCCAATCTTTCCCATTATTTTCCGATACAGCTAAGGATAAATTGTTACGTGAGTTCTCTATATCTCGGGTGCTATCATTAAATACCATCCAAGTACGTTGCTTAGTGTCATTAAAGCCATACACTGCAGCATTCGGATTTTTTATAGCCAGTGCCTCATATGGTGACCAACTTTTCCCACCGTCATGTGTTTCTGTAAAATGCACTCGCTGGACATCACGACCGCTGTCTCTAATTAAAGCGATGGCTTTGTTACTACTTTTTACAATAACAGATGGCTGAATAGTGTTGGTACCAGAAGTCATGCGATATTGATTGATCACTTGACCTTCAATATTCACTCTAACAATTTCACTGTATTCGCCTTTTAACTCATGGTATGCGGTTATACCAATAGTACCATCGTCATAAATTACAGCATCATTCTTAACCAGTGTACTTATATTGAAAAATGGGGATGTAATAAGACGCTTTGAATTGTGCCAGGATTGCCCGTCATCATAAGATACGACCATATTAAGACGGCTAGTGGCCCAGCCTGCCATTGACACCGATACATATACTAACACCAGCGGACCTTGAGGGTGTTTGATAAGAACTGGGTTACCTACTTTCTTTACATAGAGATTTAGACTGTCGGCCACATCATATCGATCCAAAACCTTTTTAGGGATACTCCAAGTTTGCGCAGTTTGATCGAAAATGGCGCTATACAAAGCCACATCTATATGGCCCTCACGCGTTCCTCCATACCACATGGCAAGTAATTGGCCATTAGCAAGCTGCACTGCAGTAGCACTATGCACAGTTGGAGTTTGCCCCTCTACTACCACTTTTTGTTTATAGAAGGGAAGGCTATTAACCACCTTTTTATCCACAGTAGAAACGTAAAACAAGGGTTCTGAGTATTTAGCGGATTGCAGGGTAAATAAAGCCCCTGTAACTATGAGAACGGGTAACGTATATTTTTTAAAATGCTGGATCACAAAAACACCCTATATTTAGTA
>JBLHVV010000169.1:0-4381 GCA_047628755.1 Crocinitomicaceae bacterium
CATGAAGCGCTGACCATGATCCAAAAAAAGAGTCATAGATGCCCGAGTTAATTATGCCTGGACTGGCATCAACTGGGCAGTTCATCACAAAAGAGTCGTTTTACGCTAGCACTCGTTCGGGAATGGCCCAATATGCAGCTGCGATACCAGCGAGTAAGCCTGATAAATGACCCTCCCAGGACACTCGTTTATAGCGCTTAAACTTAGGGAAGACATTACCAATAAAACCTCCATACAGCAGGGCGACAATAATCGCCACGGTAATCGACCAGGCGGTTTGGACAAGCAGTCCATAGGTGAGTAAATAGCCAAACTGACCAAATATCAAGCCGCTAGCGCCGACATGTGCACCTCTAGAGGCGAGTAGCCATACCGCCATCCCGCCAAGCAGAGATATAAAAACGCTAACCGTAATAAAGGTTAGCTCACCAAAACTAAGTAGCAAGATACTCAAAACTAGCAATGGCATCGTGTTCGCGAGCAGATGACCAAAACTATTGTGAAGCACTGGCGTCAGAATAATACCCAGTAAACCCGAAGCGGTTCTCGGAACAATACCCCAGCGTGACAGGCGCTGACCACTGAAAAAATTTATGAGCTGAATACCCCAAAGCAAAGCCAACACGCCCGCTATCAAAACCCTATACTGGATGACCAGGTCCAATGTCTGCTCTAGCGGCAGAAGAAACTCGTTCATAAAGAGCTGATGCCTTTCTTGTAGATACTCGATAGTTGAAGTGTAGCAATAAGTCTACGGAGACTTATTGTGCCATTAGCTGAGATCAAATGTTAAGGTTTAGGCCAACAAACATTTAATAAAGCGCCTTTAATTAAGAGTTGCTGTCCTTACGGGTTATTGTGTTAGTGTGCAAAACATGTCTAATATAAAACATTGCATTTTCTTTATAAAAGGTTCTTCCCATGCAGACCTATGAAAAAATAAGTGAACATTTTAAACACTTTATATTGGCCGATGCTGATACCAGTATGGCCTTGGGAGACAAGGCGCACTTGGGGAATTTAGGCGACCCTAGCCTTGAGCATATGCTGGAACGCAGTCAGCAAGGAGAAGAACTACTAAAGCAATTACAAGCCATTAAGGGTGACACCTTTGATGAGCAACTTGACTTGGATTTAATGGCTCGGTATTTACAACAAGACATTTTTTTTAGCCAATTAGAACAACATGGTCGACCCCAGCGATGCAGCCAGCCAAACGGAGTCGACGGTATCAGTGCTGGTATCTTTCAGCTTTTTGTCAACGATGAGCGCAGCCCAGAGTGTCGACTAAACGATATAGTAAACCGTTTACAGCAGGCGCCACGCTACCTAGCTACTGAAATAGAAGTAATAGTCGAACCTATCAGTCGCTGGCGAGATATTGAGCTAGAACAAGGGGAAGGTTTGCCCGAGCTTTTTCAAACCATACTGGAGTGGGCACACCAGGAAAACTACCCTCAGATAGATAACTTAAAAGTTGCTATCACTCAATGTAATACTGCCCTAGACAGTTACTTAAGTGACTTAAAAAATAAAAAGGCTCACACCAACTTTGCCATTGGTCTGGATAAGGTAAGTGAACTACTGGCCATTCGCCAGATCCCTCACTCCCCTGCTGAGCTCACTAAGATGGCGCGTGACTTTATGGGAAATACACAAGTATTACTTAGCTCATTAAAAGCCCAGCTATGTAAAAAATATGGTCTGGCAGCTAACACCACAGAAAGTGATTTACACGATTATTTAAACGAGCGCTTTGCCGCAAGCTTAAAAGACGGAAAGTTATCTTCTATTTTAGATTATTATTATCAACAAATTGAGTCCATCCAAGACTTTATCAGTGATAAAAAGCTATTTGCCATGCCCGCAGCACAAGACATGAAAATCATGCAAACCCCCGGGTTTTTAGAGCCCGTCATTCCCGCCGGTGCCATGTGGCCACCACTAGCATTAAGGGAAGGTAAAAAAACCAGTTTGGTTTACCTGACCCTTAAAAAAGACCAACTTGCCGAACACACCGAACTTGGTATTCCAGTGATGATGATTCACGAGGGAATCCCCGGCCATCATCTACAATTTGCCACCGCCGCTCAGCACCCTTCGTTTATACGTCGCATCTTCAGCGCCAATGAACACGCCGAAGGCTGGACCACCATGCTAGAAGACTACATGCTGGATGTAGGCTATATAGATAAAGAATTAGTCGATGAGGTGCGCTTCATTGCCAAGCGCGAAATGTCACGCTTGGTCGCAAGAGTGGGCATCGACCTTTACTTCATGACCAGTAACAAAGACTTCCTAAACGTCGGCCTGGATCTTAACTTCGATAGTGATGATGTATTTGTGAATGCTGCAACACTATTAAAAGCCGCCACCGGCTTTACCGATGGCCGAGTGCATGCTGAGTTAAACTGGTACAGCACCGAGCAAAGCTACCCCTTAAGTTACCTAACCGGCAATAGGATGGTATGGCAACTTAAAGAAGACATTCAAAAAACTAACAAAAAAGCCTTAGACACATTGGCACTAGACCAAGCCTTTCATGAGGTTTACCTTAGCTCCGGCTGCATGCCGGTAGAAAGTTTGCGCAGTGTGTTTAACAACCTTGGCTTTCTATGATGGAGGCTGAAAAAAATGAATAAGCAAACAACAGCTAATAATCATTATCTAATTAACGCCTTCGGCCTTTCTGAACCGGACGTTTTGGCTTTCTTTGAGTACTAACGACTTTCTTTTGTTTAAAGTGCTTAATTTTAGGTAAGCTAGGTTTAGGCGGGCTTTTTTTCGATTTTTTGGGTGCCGCTGAGGGTCTAGATGAAGAGACTTCAGATGACGAACCCTCACAGGCTTTTAATAGGGTCGTTAATTCCTTATCAGACAAATCGCGCCATTCACCGACTGAAAGACCTTTCAGGGCAACATTCATAATACGTACACGTTCTAACTTGGTAACTTCATAATTGAAGTGTTCACACATACGTCTAATCTGACGATTAAGCCCTTGAACCAGGGTAATTCTGAAAATATAAGGTGTCTCTTTGGAGATCTTACATTTTTTAGTAGTAACCCCCAGCATGGGGACTCCAGAACTCATACCCTCAATAACTTCCTGTGTTAAGGGTTTATTGACCGTTACCAGGTATTCTTTTTCATGCTGGTTTCCGGCACGTAATATTTTATTAACCAAGTCGCCTTTACTCGTCAGAAAAATAAGGCCTTGCGAATCTTTATCTAGTCTACCAATCGGAAATATACGGGTACTATGATTCACAAAATCAACCATATTATTTCTTTCAGTACCTTCAGTTGTACTGACAACACCAACAGGCTTATTTAGGGCGATAAAAATGAAGTCCTCTGCTTCTTGAGGTTCAATTAATTGGCCATTAACTTTAACTAAATCTCCAGGTGTAACCTGATCCCCTATTTGAGCTCGCTTACCATTAATGTACACATTACCTTGCTCTACAAAACGATCAGCCTCTCGCCTTGAACAGATACCACTTTCACTAATGTATTTATTGATGCGTATTAACGAGGAACTCAACATAGAATATTTTTCACAAATTAAAAAAATGGATACGTATTAACTAGATTCTGCGACACGAGCAAATAATTATATAACATTTGTGATAGGCAGATTTATAAAAGCTAACTAATGAGGTTATTATTGTCTTAATAATAGTATTTTCATTCATATTTCCAAATACTTAAAACCAAAATCAAGCTGCTAATCGAGACCATTGAATGACCCTACATTTTAGAAAATCATTACTTTCAGGTTTTTGCCTAGCAAGCTTGCTCGTTATTATTAGTTCATTACCTGGTGATGGTTTAGTTTATCCACAGCTAATCAACAGTGGCCATACGGTAGTCTTTTATTGTGCAAATTTACTCCTTTTGAATCTAATACTTGGCTCAAGAGCTACACATAAGAATATCTTAACTATTTCATTCTTCTCGATAATTGTTGGCTTTTTTATTGAGTACATTCAGCCTTATTTAGGAAGGGACAGGAGTGCTTTAGATTTATACTATGATGTCGTTGGGGTAGTTTTTTCAGCGATCTTTTTCTTTCGAATTAATACTTCGCCAAAAAACCGATCACTATTTTACTTGTCCTTTTCTTTTGTCTAACCACAGCTTTTCCAACTTTTAGAATGTACTTATGGTGGCAAATAAATCATACGCCTACCCAGTTAAACTTTGAACGTAATTGGGAATACATAAGTTTTATTCGTGGTAAGGATGTAAAATTTGAAAAAACGTCCTCAGAAGTTCCATTTAATAATAGAGGAAACACAGGAAAAGTAAGCTTTGGTATGTCAGGTCCATACCCAGGTTTTAGTCTGGATTACCCTCGAAGTGACTGGACAGATTT
>JBLHVV010000170.1:0-4320 GCA_047628755.1 Crocinitomicaceae bacterium
TGGCCTTAGGACAGAGACCAACTTGCACGTTTGCTTGCTAGCTTAGATCAAGCATCGATAGAAAAAATTGGGCTGGGATATGAAAAGATAAATCATGAAAGTACTGATGGCACCAAATTAATGAGTAAGTGGTTGCCTTCGATATTAGAAGACTCTTTCACCAAATATACAATTCTGTTCATACACAGAAACACACAGAGCATAAGTGACCATCCGTTTAATGTGCGCTGGTTAACCACTGAGGGGTATAACGTAATATGTTTTTAGATGCACACGCAGGTTTAGGTTGAATGCTCAATTTTATCACTTAACAGGGGGAAGCTGGCTTATCGGTCAGCTTTTATGGGGTTTTCTACGCAATTTTCATGCAAACTTCAATATTATTAATTTCCCCAGTAGAGCAAATTGCCGTACAATTACGCGCCATTCTTATCCAGTATGGCGGCCTCCTTTATGTTGCGAATTGCCCAAGACGCATTAACGTTCGATGATCTTTTATTAGTTCCTGGTTACAGTGAAGTACTGCCTAATCAAGTGAGCCTGAAGACAAAATTAACACGCAATATCGAATTAAATATCCCACTTATTTCAGCGGCTATGGACACGGTTACTGAGTCACGCTTGGCAATTGCCATGGCTCAAGAAGGTGGCTTAGGTATCATTCATAAAAATATGACCATCGAAGCGCAAGCGTTTGAAGTCCGCAGAGTTAAGCGCTACGAAAGTGGGGTAGTAAAAGACCCTATTACTGTCCCAAGCACCACCACAATTAGAGAGCTTAGAGTTATAACTCAGCACAACAAAATCTCAGGCGTTCCGGTTGTAGATGGCAATGAACTGGTCGGTATCGTCACTGGCCGCGACGTGCGTTTTGCTGACGATGTAAGTCTTTGTGTGTCAGAAGTAATGACACCAAAAGACAGGTTGATCACAGTAACGCAAGGTGAAAGCCGTGAAGTGATTGAACAAAAGCTGCAAGCCAACCGCATTGAAAAACTGCTAGTGATTAATTCCACTGGTGGTTTAGTGGGTTTGATTACCGTTAAAGACATTAACAAAGCACAAGAACATCCTAATGCATGCAAAGACGAAGACGGACGTTTGCGTGTAGGCGCAGCCGTTGGCACTGGGCCAGAAACTCCAGACCGCATTGCTGCACTGGTAAAAGCAGGCGTAGACGTGGTTATTATTGATACGGCACACGGACATTCAAAGGGTGTTATCGATCGCGTGCGTTGGGCTAAGGAAACATTTCCAGGCTTACAAGTAATAGGTGGCAATATTGCTACTGGTGCAGCGGCTAAAGCATTGGCCGATGCAGGAGCCGACGGTGTTAAAGTGGGCATTGGCCCAGGTTCAATTTGTACTACTCGAATTGTTGCCGGTGTTGGTGTGCCGCAAATCAGCGCAGTAGCGGATGTCGCTGCTGCGCTAGAGGGTACAGGCGTTCCTTTGATCGCAGATGGTGGTATTCGTTTTTCTGGCGATATGGCCAAGGCGATTGTGGCTGGCGCATATGTAATTATGGCTGGTTCTTTGTTAGCTGGCACCGACGAAGCTCCAGGCGAAGTAGAGCTTTTTCAGGGTCGAGCTTATAAGTCTTACCGTGGAATGGGTTCTTTAGGCGCAATGGGCCAAAGCCAAGGCAGTGCTGACCGTTATTTTCAGGATGCAAAAGAGGGCAGCGATAAGTTAGTGCCAGAAGGCATTGAAGGTCGTATTGCGGTAAAGGGCCCTATGGGAAATGTTGTGCATCAGATGATGGGAGGCTTGCGTTCGGCTATGGGTTATACCGGTTCTGCTACTATTGATGAAATGCGTACTAAGCCAGAGTTTGTAAAAATCTCTAGCGCGGGCATGAAAGAAAGTCATGTGCATGACGTACAAATAACTAAAGAAGCCCCAAACTACAGGCTTGGCTGATCATAGCTTCTTAGGGCTTTGCCAGTTTCATGTCACGTAATGAGTGGCTAAAAAGCTTAAAATAATTTATAGCCTGTTGCTTTTGGCAGCAGGTTTTTTAGTTTTAAAATACAAATATGAGGTTTAGGAAAGCGCGACGGGTAAGACCCCATAGTAGCTTTCCTTTATATAAAGATATGACCACAGATATCCATTCGCAGAAAATTCTAATTTTAGACTTTGGTAGTCAGTACACCCAGTTGATCGCTCGTCGTGTTCGTGAGTTAGGTGTTTTATCTGAGATTCGTTCTTGGGATACCAGTGCAGAAGACATTCAAGAGTTTGCCCCAAAAGCAATTATTCTTGCGGGTGGCCCTGAATCTGTAACTGAAGCTGACGGTCCTAAAGCGGCTGACATCGTTTATAAAATGGGAATCCCTGTCTTGGGTATTTGCTACGGTATGCAAACCATGGCGCAAGAGTTAGGCGGCAAGGTAGAAGCGTCTGATATTCGTGAATTTGGTTATGCTCAAATTAAGGCTGAAGGCAAGAGTGCGTTATTTAAAGACATTGCTGATCATGTGAATGATAAAGGCGAAAAATTGTTAGACGTGTGGATGAGTCATGGGGATAAAGTTGTAGCCATTCCTGAAGGTTTTGAGCTAATGGCCAGTACTGAAAGCTGCCCAATTGCAGGTATGTATCATGCTGAAAAGAACTTCTTTGGTGTGCAGTTTCATCCAGAAGTAACCCATTCGTTACAGGGTGGTCGTATGTTAGAGCACTTTATTAAAGACATTGCCGGTTGTGAAGGTCTGTGGACACCAGCCAATATTATCGATGACCAAATTAAACGCGTAAAAGATCAAGTAGGCGACAAAAAAGTATTATTAGGTTTGTCAGGTGGTGTAGATTCGTCAGTAGTGGCTGCACTTTTACACAAGGCCATTGGTTCACAATTAACATGTGTATTCGTCGACAACGGCTTACTGCGTAAAAACGAAGGCGACAACGTAATGGACATGTTTGCTAAAAACATGGGCGTAAAAGTGATTCGTTCTAACAGTGCCGATTTATTTCTTGGAAAGCTGGTGGGTGTTTCTGACCCTGAGCAAAAGCGTAAAGTGATTGGTAATACCTTTATCCAAGTATTTGACGAAGAAGCTCAAAAAATTAAAGACGTGGACTTTTTAGCGCAGGGTACAATTTATCCAGACGTTATCGAATCGGCTGCATCTAAAACGGGTAAAGCGCATGTCATTAAATCTCACCATAATGTGGGTGGACTGCCCGACGATATGAAAATGGATTTGGTCGAACCGTTGCGTGAATTGTTTAAAGACGAAGTACGTAAAATAGGCTTGGAGTTAGGTTTACCTTACGACATGGTTTATCGTCATCCATTTCCAGGGCCAGGTTTAGGCGTTCGTATTTTAGGCGAAGTCAAAAAAGAATACGCTGAGATACTGCGCGAAGCCGATGCGATCTTCATGGAAGAGCTGCACAACTTTGACTGGTACCATAAAACGTCTCAAGCGTTCGTTGTATTCTTGCCAGTGAAATCTGTAGGTGTAGTGGGTGACCAGCGCCGTTATGAATGGGTCGTATCGTTACGTGCGGTAGAGACTATTGATTTTATGACGGCTCGCTGGGCGCATCTTCCTTACGAGTTGTTAGAAAAAGTATCGAATCGGATCATTAACGAAATTGAGCATATTTCTCGTGTAGCTTACGATGTCTCTTCTAAGCCACCTGCTACTATCGAGTGGGAGTAGTAAATAATCTTTATGAGGGCTGATCCTAGTCCAAAAAAGCCGATGCAGAGCATCGGCTTTTTTATGTGACAGGCTAGCTGATAGACAAATTTAATTAGACTTATTATATATCTCAAACAGAGAAAGATTTTGCACACACTTAATGACTTACAAAACGGTTTACTTACATTGGAAGGCCTAGGAGCTGACAAACGCTTAAAACTATCTGAGGGCCTAACTGAATTCCCCCGTGCAATTTTTGCGCTGGCTGAGTCCATTGAGGTTTTAGATCTCTCAGATAACGCATTATCATCGTTACCTGATGACTTTGCTCGCTTTAAAAGCCTAAGAATATTATTTTTATCTAATAATGATTTTAAGCATATTCCAAATGTAATCTCTGAATGCCCCGAGCTAGAAATGATTAGCTTCAAGAGTAACCAAATAGAGGCTATCTCAGAGCAAGCATTGCCCATTAAAACCCGTTGGTTAATCCTCACTGATAATAAAATTAGTAAGCTGCCAGATTCCATGGGCAAGCTATATCGTTTACAAAAACTAGCGCTTGCAGGGAATGAATTAACCACGTTACCTGATTCTATGAGTCGTTGTAAAAACCTAGAATTGATTCGCCTGTCGGCTAATAATTTTTTAGAAATGCCCC
>JBLHVV010000171.1:0-4312 GCA_047628755.1 Crocinitomicaceae bacterium
ATAGCGTGTCGAGATGCCCTAATAAAACAACATGGCTATCAGACTTTTTCACATATTGAGTCGTGACGTGTAAAAAGAAATAATGGTTCTGAGGGTTAATATGAATTCTTTTGATTTGGATAAAGATGCGAAAATATTTATTGCTGGCCATAAAGGTATGGTTGGTAGCGCTATTACTCGACAGTTAAAGCAGCTGGGTTATCAAAATTTTATTGAAGTGAATCGACATGAATTAGATTTAGTTAATCAGGCTGAGGTTAAGGCGTTCTTTGATGAGCATAGGCCAAATTATGTATTTTTGGCAGCGGCTAAAGTTGGGGGTATTCATGCTAATAATAAATTTCCTGCAGATTTTATTTACCAAAACTTGATGATTGAAAGTAATGTGATTCATTCTTCCTACATGGTAGGTGTAAAGCGTTTATTGTTTTTGGGTAGTTCTTGTATTTATCCTAAGCTAGCATCGCAACCGATGGCTGAGTCTGAACTGCTTACGGGCGGGTTAGAACCCACAAATGAGCCCTATGCTCTAGCAAAAATTGCAGGGATTAAACTGTGCGAATCCTATAATCGGCAGTTCCAGTGTGATTTTCGCTCAGTGATGCCTACTAATTTATACGGGCCAGGAGATAATTTCCATCCAGAAAATAGTCATGTGATTCCCGCAATGCTGAGGCGTTTTCATGAAGCTAAATTATCGAATTTGTCATTTGTTGAAATCTGGGGGACCGGTACGCCCAAACGAGAGTTTCTATATGTTGATGATATGGCAGCAGCAAGTATTCATGTAATGGGCTTAGATGTTAATGCTTATAAAGCTGAAACATCTGACATGCAAAGTCATATTAATGTTGGAACAGGGAAGGATGTCAGCATTAAGCAGTTAGCCGAGACGATTAAAGAGGTTGTAGGCTACCAAGGTGAAATTGACTTTAATGCAGATAAGCCTGATGGCGCGCCACGCAAATTATTGAATGTTTCTTTACTTGAGCGAATGGGGTGGCAAGCCAGTGTAGAATTAAAAGTTGGTTTGGCGAAAGCATATGAATGGTTTTTAGCGAACCAGTCTGATATCAGAGAAGTGTAGTGCGGTTAAAGTGTGTTATTTGAGTATTTTAAAAGGATAAATTGATTTTTATGCAAAATATAATTCCTGTAGTGATGGCGGGCGGAAGTGGAACACGTTTATGGCCTTTATCTCGTAAGTTGTTTCCCAAGCAATTTTTACCCCTTATGGGGCAAAGTACAATGTTTCAAGATACGTTATCGCGACTCTCTACTGATGATAGCGTCGGCTCTTCTACATTTACTATTCTGGACTCTATTGTCGTCTGCAATGAAGAACATCGCTTTATTGTTGCAGAGCAATTACGTAAGGATGACAGAAGAGCCAAGTCTATAATGCTTGAACCTGTTGGCCGTAATACGGCGCCAGCAGTTGCGCTCGCTGCATTAGACGCAATAACTGAAGGGGATGACCCGTTATTACTTGTGTTGGCTGCAGATCATGTAATTAAAGATCTAACTGCTTTTCATGCATCTATTTCATCTGCAGCAGTCTTGGCAGAACAGGGAAAGTTAGTAACCTTCGGTATTGTGCCTCGCAGCCCTGAGGTTGGTTATGGGTATATTAAAGCGGGCGAGTTAGTTGCCGGTGCTGCATGTGTAGAGCAATTTGTTGAAAAGCCAGATATTGATACAGCCAAAGGGTATGTGGCTTCCGGTAGTTATTACTGGAATAGTGGTATGTTTATGTTTAAAGCGTCTGTTTATTTGGCTGAGCTTGAAAAGTATCAAAATGACATACTGAAAGCAGTGACTAAATCATTTGAGGCTAAAGTCAAAGATTTTGATTTTACACGGGTTGATGAGGCGGCATTTAAAGCTTGCCCAGATGACTCGATTGATTACGCCATAATGGAAAAAACAGATCTAGCCATGGTTGTGCCTTTGGATGCAGGGTGGAGTGATGTCGGTTCGTGGTCTTCACTATGGGAAGAGTCGGAGCAAGATTTAAAGGGCAATGTGAATCGTGGTGATGTAATTAGTCATGATTCGCATAATAATTTATTTTTTAGTGATAATAAGTTGATTGCTGCAGTGGGAGTGGAGGATCTTGTTATTGTCGATACGCAAGATGCGGTCATGGTTAGCCCCAAATCACGTGTCCAAGAAGTAAAACAGATTGTTAAGTTACTGAAAGAGCAAAATCGTACTGAAGCAACGGTTCATCGAGAGGTTAGCCGTCCATGGGGCAGTTATGATTCGATCGACATAGGAGAGCGTTTTCAGGTAAAGCGTATTACAGTCAAGCCGAAAGCAAAGCTGTCTCTTCAGATGCATCATCATCGAGCAGAGCATTGGATCATCGTATCGGGTTCAGCGCTTGTTACTATCGGCGATGAAACTAAATTATTATCTGAAAACCAATCTACTTATATACCTATAGGTACTACGCATCGCCTTGAGAATCCTGGCGTTCTTCCTTTAGAGATGATTGAAGTTCAGAGTGGGAGTTATTTGGGGGAAGATGATATTGTCCGATTTGAAGATACCTACGGTAGAAAATAAAAATAATGATTAGAAAATAGCCCTTGCTTACTATTCGGGGGCTCGTACTTTTTTTAAAATCTGTTATGATGCAGCGCTTGTCTTTATCTCAATTCTTTAGGGGTAAGATTATAGTGATGTTCTAGCCATGTTAATCAGTTTTGATTTCAGCTGGGCTAGTTTAAGTACATTTATTTTAATATTAAGTTTTAACAGAGAATATGTTCATGTCTACACAAAGTTTATCTAAAAAATTATTAGTAAGTGCTATTGTTGCGTTACCTTTTCCTTTTCTTTTAATTGTGGTTTTAGGTCTTGCTTCAGCATTGCCAGGAGAGCTTGGTACTGCAGAGTTTTTATCAAGCGCACAAGGTCCAACTTTTTATGCTGTTAGTTGGTTTTTCTTTCTTGCTGCTTCAGCTTTATCACTTATCTTTTCTGGTTCTGCAGCACCTAGTTCAGTCAGTGATGATCAATATGAGTCTGATGAAGATGCCGGTCCTGAAGGTAGTGAAGGCGGAACGGTAAAATGGTTTAATGTTAATAAAGGTTTTGGTTTTATTACAACCGATGCTGGTGAAGATGTATTTGTTCATTTTCGTTCAATACGTGGCCATGGGCGTCGTTCATTACGCCAAGGGCAGGCTGTACGGTTTGACCTGAGTGATGGCGAAAAAGGCATGCAGGCTGAAAATGTATCTGTTGCTAAATAACTAGATATATTAATAGAAGGCAAACACTGTTGCCTATATTAAATTAAAAAGCTTATCCCCATTGGATAAGCTTTTTTTCGTTTCGGGATATGCTTAACCACTTTTCGCTTTGTTCTTCCTCTTCTTCTTGCCAGCTATTTGCTGAGCATCTAACTTCTGTGTCATTAAGTGCTAGAAAGCTGATCGCACATTCTTCATCATTTACCCAAGGCGTTTTGTCTGATTGAAACCAGATGCTGGTGAAGGCTTTACCTGCTGCATTTGGGGTGAGCATAACGGTAATTTTGGGTGATGATCCAATGCCGATACTAATAGGTTTACCCTTAAAGCTTGGAAGTGAAACGGGTTCAAATACACTAGACAGCCAATCTTGAATAGCTTTGAAACTACTATCTTTAACGTAAATTTCAATATCAGGTTGTTTAAGTTGATCAGGCATAAGGTTAGCGTTCTCTTTATCGATCCATAAAATATTGGAAGCGAGCGATTAATAATCGGATATAGCAATAGAAGGCAAAAATACCACTAGGGAGACTTAAGATAAGACCCGCTAAGGCAAGTGCTTCTTGCTCGGCTGAAGGTGGTAGGAGTAAGTTAACATATATAACCGTTCCTAACCCTAATAAAAATAGGCTCGCGCTAATTGTAAAGTATTTAAAATAATGTGGTTGATGGTTTGTTTTTTTATTGGCTTTTATTGGCATAACAGGCCTTAGGGTGCACTGGTTCGGCGATAAATATCAAATTGGATATCTAAGCTTACTTTTAGCTGCTCAAGAGCGGAAAGGGCTTGTTTTTTCTCTTGCGTCACACGCCAGTAATGCGGAGTCATTGTTAGGAGTTGTTCGATTTCAATCTGACTGTGTAAGTTAATCTGCTGTTTAATATTCACGCTTTTTATGTGTTCTAACCTGTTTTCATTAGAGATTTTAGCTTCTGGCTTATCTGTTTTTACATCATCATATAAGTGCTGACGAAGTTCAATTAAATGCTCTGTTCCAGTATTTGCGCTTATTAATATCGCGCCGGTTTTAAGTGTTCTAGCTACT
>JBLHVV010000172.1:0-4303 GCA_047628755.1 Crocinitomicaceae bacterium
CTGTTTATGCTCAATATTTGGACGTTAGAGCAGATTTTATCCCAGCCGAAGGAATAATCTCAGGAGATCGCTATTCGTTTATTCGAAGTTTGTATCTACAGCGTAGAGGTTTTTTAATCAATGATGGTCAAACAAGCGGAACAGACGACGGCTTTGAGGATGAGTTTGAAGACGATTTTGATAGTGACTTTTAAAGAACAGTAAAAAGACTTTAAATAAACGTTACTTAATCACCCATTATTGGGTGATTAATATTCAATTATGGTTAGGCAGTCCCTTAGTTACCGCCATAATTCAAACCTGTAATTTGTTAACCAAGTAGCTCGATTATCTCTGCGCCATAATAGTTAAACTCGCTATCTTCCATAATGCGTTTAATTCGGATACAAGCATTTAATGGATCAAATTGATTTTGATAAGAAGGCAGGTAAGCCATCAGCTCATCTCCAATTGCCAGTACTTCCTTAGTCTCTATGCACATTCCAGTGCCACTTAAGTCGACGCATTTGCAAGAAATGGTTCGGTCACCAACTGTTAGGGTAAGTTGAGTTTCAACTCGCATTCTAATAAAGTCACGCTTTTCATCGTAGGCAGCGGCTAAGTTCATTATTATTATTCCTCTTCCAATGGCCAAATAAGAAAACTCTTATTAGAGTCACTTTGTCAAAGTTTCGTTGTTTTTTCATTTTTCATCTTTTATTAAGCAATAATCGTGACAGAAATCACATAAGTAGAAGTAAATTGGTTCTTTTGTATTAAGTTGGGGTTACTTTATTTAGAGTATTGCGATCAGCACATAGGCCATGTAAGGTGGCCGTGCGTAAAAATAACAAGATGTGTTCCAGATATATGGATGAAATTACTGGTCGAATTCTAGTCATTGATGATGAAGCTATCGTCAGGGACAGTATTGTCGCTTATTTAGAAGACAGTGGCTTTGATGTCATACAAGCCGAAAATGGGCTTGATGGCGTAGCATGCTTCAATAGTCAGCGCCCAGATATCGTACTTTGCGATCTACGCATGCCATCTATGGATGGCCTTGCTGTACTCAAACAAATTAATGCAAAAGACCCAAATACCCCTTTTATAGTTGTTTCAGGCGCTGGTGTAATGGCCGATGTGGTAGAGGCTTTAAGGCTCGGTGCTAGCGACTATTTAATCAAACCTATTATTGATTTAGAAGTACTTGAGCACAGCGTCGTAAGAAATTTAAAACAACTCCGCTTGATGCAAGAAAATCAGGCTTACCGCAGCCAACTAGAAAAAAATAACTCTGTTCTTGCTCATAGGTTTGAAGAGTTAAGGCTAGACCAACAAGCGGGTCGAGAAATCCAAAAGCGCATGTTGCCAGAATCCCAAGCTCAAATAGATGGCATCGAATTTAATTATCACATTATCCCTAGCCTTTACTTAAGTGGTGACTTTGTAGACTACTTTCCAATTACGGCTGATAAAGTGGTTTTTTATGTAGCTGATGTAAGCGGTCACGGAGCTTCATCCGCATTTATTACCGTCCTATTAAACAATCTTTGTAATCGCCTCAGGCGAAACCTCAAGCGCCAATCAACAGACGATATATTAACCCCTCATAAAGTTCTCAACCGAATTAATAAAGAGCTAGTAGATGCCAAACTAGGTAAACATATCAGTCTTTTCTGGGGTATGATTGAGCTATCTACTTACAAGATGTCATATAGTGTGGCGGGTCAATATCCAATGCCTATATTAAAGAATGAGAACGGGGTTGAGTTTTTAAGCGGTCGCAGTCAGCCTTTAGGTTTATTCCCAGAAGCAGAGTACAGTACTTATAGCGTACCACTGGGTAATGAATTCGAATTAGTGGCTGTTTCAGATGGTATTTTAGAAGTTATGTCTGAATCTAGCTTAGATGACAAAGAAGCACGCCTGCTTTTATGGGTAGAGCAGGGTGAATTAACAGTAGAAAACTTGAAAACGCTTTTAAATTTTCAAGATGGCAAAGAAATACCAGATGATATTACTTTGCTAACTCTTTCCAAGGCGAAATAGATATGGATGCGGGAAAAATTCTTGTTGCACAAAGCAACGGGATCTACATAGTTAAATTTGTAGGTGATGTGCGATTAAATTTGTGTAGTACATTAGACAAATATACCGATAAGATGTTTGAAAGCGATGCCTTTAAAACGGTTATTATTGATCTTACTGAAACTCAGTGCATTGATAGTACTTCGCTGGGGCAGCTTGCCAAAATTTCCATTTTATACAACAAACAATATGGACAAGTTCCTACCATCATATCGACTAATGGCGATATAAATCGGATTTTGACCAGTATGGGGTTCGATAAAGTATTTCATATTATTAAAGAGTTAGTATCAAAAGTTGAATACTTAGATCAACAAGAGTTGGCAGTAACAGCGGTTGACGAGCAAGAAATGAAAGACAGAGTCCTAGAAGCGCATAAATTATTGATGGATATGAACCAAAATAATTACGATGCGTTTCAAGATCTAGTAAACAGCTTAGAAGAAAATTAAAATATGGCTTCAGAACTTAATGTACAAAAAGCCACTGTATTAGGTGGCGGAAGCTTTGGTACCGCAGTGGCTAACATTCTCGCTGAAAATGGTTTTCAAGTGCACCTGTGGATGAGAAATACTAATACAATTAGCGAAATTGAATCTACCCGTGAGAACTCTCAATACCTTCCTGGTGTAAAGTTGCATGAAAATATCATTCCAACTAACGACATCGAAGGGGCTATTACCGATGCTGTAGTTTTATTTTATGCGGTTCCTAGTAAGTCATTTAGAGAGCTTGTAAACCGAACTAAAGACATTGTGGTAAAACAGCAAATGTTAATTAGCACCACAAAGGGAATAGAGCCGGAAGGTTTTAACCTTATGAGTGATATTTTACGTGGCACTTTTCCTGCAAACCCAGTAGGAGTGATTAGCGGCCCTAACTTAGCTAAGGAAATTGGTCAGCGCCAACTGGCAGCAACCGTTATTGCTAGTAAGGATAAGCGCCTTCGAGATTTTATTCAAAAAAGTTTGAGCTGTGATTTTTTTCGCATTTATGTCAATGCTGATATGTATGGGGTTGAATTAGGGGGTGCATTAAAAAATATTTACGCCATTATTACTGGTATGGCCGCTGCCTTAGGCTATGGTGAAAATACCAAGGCTATGTTGATTACGCGCAGTCTAGCTGAAATGAGTCGCTTTGCTGTGTCTCAGGGAGCTAATCCGATGACATTTTTGGGCTTGGCAGGGGTGGGAGATCTAGTCGCCACATGTGTGTCTCCACTAAGTCGTAATTATCGTGTTGGCTATGCTGTAGGCAAGGGTGAAAGCTTAGAAGAGGCCATAGAGTCATTAGGTGAAGTAGCTGAAGGAATTAATACTCTTAAATACATTTATAAAGAAGCTAAAGACATTGAAATTTATATGCCGTTAGTCAATGCACTTTACGCTGTATTATTTGACGGCGCCGATGTAAGTCAACTAGCAGGCTCGTTAATGACAGGCGAATACAACACCGATGTAGAATTTTCATTGCCCAGGGGCGCATAAACTATGGAAAACAATTGGAAAGATAACTTAAAATCAGAATCATTTTGGCTTCGCAGCCTGTTTATGATATTTTTCTTTGTAGTTTACCGAATCGTAGACATAGCTGTTTTTTTGATCGCTGTTAGCCAGTGGTTTTATGTGCTTTTAACCGGTGACGCAAATGTCAGTCTAAGTCGCTTTGCATCAAGTCTGGCTAACTATGTGGCACAAATAATTGCTTACTTAAGCTATAGCTCTGAATTAAAGCCGTTTCCATTCACCGACTGGCCTTCTGATGACTTAACTAAGCTTGAAGACCCTGCAACCGATCAGTCAGAAGACAACGCTCCTTAAAATGCATACTCTGTATGTCATGCGACACGGTGAAGCAGAATCATCAGCCCCATCTGATAAGCAAAGGGCGCTTACGCCTTATGGCATTCAACAAGTGACGCTAAGTGCTGAAAAAAACCTTAAAGATAAAGTATTCGATTATGTATTTGTAAGCCCTTATTTAAGGGCACAGCAAACTTGGGATATTATTAAGCGCGCTAACGTAGAGTGTAAACAACTGTACACAGTGGACTGGATTACTCCAGATGTACCCACTCAGCCTGCGCTTGATCAGTTATTTAATTTAACTGAAAAACGCTCGGCAATTCTCAAGCACAGTCCTCTTTCTATCTTATTAGTTTGTCACCAAACGTTTGCTGGCCGTTTTGTAACTCATTTATGTGGGGGCCCTAAATACGGTATTCATGTTG
>JBLHVV010000173.1:0-4283 GCA_047628755.1 Crocinitomicaceae bacterium
TATTTGAATAATTTAAAATGGATACCTGATAGCTCGTAACCTCGCTTCTGGTAAGACGAAAGGAGGGCTTGTGTTATCCACAGGCTTTGTCTTACTCGGGTATCCATGGGCCATATTTGTCTTACTCGCGCATGCGGGTATCCATGGGCCATATTTGTCTTACTCGCGCATGCGGGTATCCATGGGCCAGTATTCAGTCATTAGAAATGGACATTATATGAAAACCATGAACCCTTACATTAATTTTTCTGGCCAATGCCAGCAAGCCTTAACATTTTATGAAAAAGCACTTAACGGTAAAGTCATCGCTCGTCAAACCTACGGTCAGGCACCTCAAGCTATTTCAGGGGCCAACCCATCTCATATTATGTATGCGGAATTCCAGGCTGATGGTATTTATTTTATGGCTAACGATGGAATAAACAGCTCGGCTGAAAGCGAATCGGGCTCAGGTCTAAACAATCGAACAAGCTCTATTACTCTGAACATCACATTTAGTCATCAACAGGAACAAAAAATAGTATTCGATGCATTATGTGACAACGGAAAAATAACCATGCCTTTAAGCAACACATTTTGGGGGGCCAGATTTGGAATAGTAGAAGATCAATTTGGGATTAGCTGGATGCTCAATTATCAGTTAGAGAAAAAATAATTAAAAAATTAACATTTTAAAGAACTAAAAAAAGCCTCATAAGAGGCATTATAAATAATATAAGATAACTCTCAAAGGCTATGCCTTTAATACAACCCTAAATCTTGGACTACCATTGTCTAAACGATCAACCGCGTCATTAACATCTGCCATAGCAAACGTTTCTACTTCAGCTTCAATATTATGACGCTCTGCAAATTCAAGCATTTCAGCCATTACTGCAGGACTGCCTACGGGAGAAGAAGATATAGACCTCTGAGCAAACATCATAGAAAGTATATTAATTTTTACTGGTTCGGTTACCGCACCTACAAAATGTAAACGGCCCTTCGCTTTTAACGTACCAATATAAGCATTCCAATCTAAATTAACATTGACAGTGGAAATAATTAGGTCAAAGGAAAAGTTTGCATTTTTGAGCGCTTCGGGATCAATACTGCTTAGGGTTTTATGGGCTCCTAATTCAAGTGCCTGTGCCACCTTAGACTCAGAAGATGTAAACGCTGTAACTTCACAACCCCAAGCATTTAAAAACTTAAGTGCCATATGTCCTAAACCACCAATACCAATAACAGCCACTTTGGCTGTAGGCTTAACATCAAATTGCACTAGTGGATTATAAACCGTAACACCACCACAAAATAATGGGCCTGCTGTTTCGCTATTTATATTATCAGGTAATGCAACCACGCTAGTAGCTTGTGCTCTTACTTTATCAGCAAAGCCACCATGACGGCCTATTATAGTTCCCTTAGCAGAAGAGCATAAATTATGATCCCCTTCCATGCAGGTATTGCATTCATTGCAGTAACTTGAATGCCAACCTAACCCTACACGATCTCCTAGTTTAAAACTTTTTACATGCTTGCCCACAGCGCTGATTCGACCCGCTACCTCATGGCCAGGAACAAACGGATAAGTTGTCATCCCCCAATCGTTGTTAATCATGCTTAAATCGCTATGGCAAATACCGCAGTAATCCACCGCTATCTCTACATCATGATCGTCTAATTCACCCGGATCGTATTCAAATGGCTCTAACTTCCCACCCGCTTCCATTACCGCATATGCTTTAATCATTTTTAATTCTCATAGGAAAAGTGGATATAAAACTGCAATTGTAATGGCTGCAGTCTATTAATATGACCATCATACAATACACAGCGATCTTTAAGCATTCTAAAATACACGCACAGACTTTGTGCGTGTATTTTAAATTTGAGAATTTATAGTGCAATTGAACCTTTATTTCTGCAATATTGACTAATATCACCTGCAATATAAATTGCTATATGCAACCTAAAAAGTACGTCATGTCCCATTATCGAGCAGATAATTGCTAACTTTCACTTATGTTATAAAAACAAACCAGTTGGCCAAGTTTTTGCTAAGCTCTATATTATTGCAGAAATAATAATCTAAATTTAGGAACGTCTTATGTTTAAGAATACATTTTGGTCAAAAGTATTAATGGCAGCATCACTCACTTTAGGTCTTGGTATAGGGCAATCAGCTGTATCTGACGACGATCCTTTAAAGGTAGGTTTTGTCTACGTTGGACCGGTAGGTGATTATGGCTGGTCTTACGAGCACGATCGCGGTCGGTTGGGTGCTCAGGAACATTTTGGTGATAAAATAAAAACGACTTATGTCGAACAAGTCCCTGAAGGAGCCGATGCTGAACGCGTTATCCGTCAAATGGCTCGTAACGGTCATGACATTATTTTTACCACTTCATTTGGCTACATGAACCCAACCATTAAAGTTGCAAAAAGCTTTCCGAATGTGACATTTGAACATGCCACTGGTTATAAACGCAGTGAAAACGTATCTACATATTTACTGCGTACTTACGAAGGTCGTTACGTATCAGGTGTTGCCGCAGGACTGGAAACAAAAACTAACACCATTGGCTACATCGCTTCTTTTCCCATTCCAGAAGTTATTCGTGACATAAATACTGTTTATATGGCAGCCAAAACAGTTAATCCAGATGTGAAAATTAAAATCATGTGGGTAAGTACTTGGTATGATCCAGTTAAAGAAAATGAAGCTGCAAATGCCTTAATTGACCAAGGGGCTGACGTAATTCTTCAACACACAGATAGCCCAGCCGCACTAATCGCAGCAGAAAAGCGCGGTGTAAAAGGTATTGGCCAAGCATCGGACATGAGTAAGTTTGCTCCTAACGCACACATGCTCTCGGTACAAAACAAATGGTCTAGCCATTACATAAAAACCATTCAGGAAGTTATGGATAAAACTTGGGCACCAGAAGATTTTTGGGGCGGTTTTAAAGAAGAAATGCTGTTGATTTCTTCTGTGAACGACAATTTATCTAAAGCAACAAAAGATGCCATTGCTAAATCTTTTGATGACATTAAGTCAGGAAAACTAAAGCCATTCACAGGTCCAATCTACGACAATCAAGGTAATTTAGTGGTTAAAGATGGACACTCGTTAACTGATGAAGAATTGGCTGGCGTTAACTGGTATGTAAAAGGAATTGACGCGACTATTCCAAAATAATACGGCAATTATAATATGGCCTCCGTCGGGAGGCTTTTCTCTAGGAAACACCCATGCAATCTATTCCTGTTATCGACATATCTTCCTTGCGATCAAATAATCAAGATGCTTTTTTAAAAACCGCCAATGAAATAGATTATGCCTGTCGTGAAATTGGTTTTTTTTATATTACAGGCCATGGTATCTCTACCGAACAAATGACCAGTATATTTGAATTATCAAAACGCTTTTTTGCACAAACTGAAGATACTAAGAAGAAAATTTTAATTACCAACAGTAAAAATCACAGAGGTTGGGGAACCGCTGGTGACGAGCAACTAGACCCAGACAAACCGCAAGACTGGAAAGAAACATTTGACATGGCTTTAGACATTCATCCAGAGCATCCAATAGTAAAAGCTTGCCCAAGACTTTATGGCCCTAATCAATACGGCGAACTCCCTGGATTTGAGCAAACAATGAATCAGCATTACGGTTTATTAATGTCTGTGGCAAAAGATATTCTTAAAGCTATGGCCATTGTACTAAAGCAGCCAGAAGACTTTTTCAACAAACATTTAGTTGACCACATTAGCGTTTTAAGATTGCTGCACTATCCACCTAGACCTGAAAGTAATGACACCACTGCAGAGTCTAAAGCCGCTGGTGCACACACCGACTACGGTTGCATTACACTGTTATCGCAAGATGATATTGGTGGGCTAGAGGTGCGCACTGCTCAAGGAGAGTGGATCGGAGCACCGCCCATAAAGGATGCGCTAGTCGTTAATATTGGTGATCTGATGCAACGGTGGACAAATGATTTATATCTATCCACAGCCCATAGAGTTATAAGCCCCCCCAGCCATACACATCGATACTCTATGCCGTTTTTTGTAGAGCCTAAATTTAATACTGAAGTAAATTGCATCGAAAGCTGCCTCAAAGAAGAAGAACAGCCTAAATATAAGATGATCACCAGTGGTGACTGGATTATTTCTAGGTTTGATGCCACTTACGCTTATCTAGGTGAAAACGACTAGCCCTAGAATCAGCCCTATGTTTATAAATTGGCATTTCACTACTACGCCACACTTTGAAAATTAATATATTATTTGGT
>JBLHVV010000174.1:0-4148 GCA_047628755.1 Crocinitomicaceae bacterium
GGGTTAGCCGTGGCACTGGTGACCTAAACTTTTTCTTTAAAGCCGATTTAAGAGAAGTAGAAAAAGGCGGGCGCTTTTTTGTATTTGCTGATGGGCAAGTACAAATTAAAGATAATAACGGTCGAGTATTAAGTGAGTTTAGCCAAAATTCAAAAGGTGTGAGCGGAGCATCAATTGAACAAGCGAAATACAAAGCAGTGCAGTCTTTAGGAAAAAAGCTGGGGAATGAACTGGCCAAAAGTTTAATTCAAAAAATTGATTAGTATCAGATTGATTTTGTATTATAAAAAATCATAACTAACAATTAATGAGTACTATCAGGATATAGCAACCTAATGCGTTGAAAATCATCTTCTAATTTTAGAGCGTAATCTACCAGATCAGGGTCTAATGCGGCCCCTCTTTCATGTTTTAGCAAAGCAATAATTTCTTCGGGACTAAATGCTTGGCGATAGCTTTTGTGGCAGCCCAATGCATCAATCATGTCCACAATGCCAACAATCCGAGCGCTCATGTCTGTCTCATTTCCTTTTAGCCCTTTAGGGTAACCAGTACCGTCCCAACGCTCGTGATGCTGCGCTGCTATGGTGCTGGCGATTTTAAGTACCGGACGCTCAGACTTACTTAAAATAGTGGCACCAATTTCAGCATGTGCTTGCATCGATTTAATATCTTCAGGAGTATATTTATCTTTTTTAGTGAGCACTTGGTCAGGAATACCTATTGATCCTATATCGTGAAGTGGAGCTGCCAGTTTAATTCGCTTACACATACCTTCACTAAAGCCCGTTTTCTTGGCCATTAAATAGGCCATCTCGCTTACTCTGCGCACATGATTACTTTCATCTGGGCTGCGTTTTTCAATGGTTTCGCTTAAAATATATACCAGTTCTTGCCGTGACTTTTGAATTTGATCTTTGTTATGAAGGTTATGGTGAGTAATCGCAACACAGCGAGTATAAATATCTAACAAATATTGTCCCATGTGATCAAGAGGAGAATTGGGCTTTACATATAAAAAGTTCTCTCCAACCAAGGGCGTATTGTAGTAACCAATAAATACACCAGCTTCATAAAGCCCACAATTATTCACCTTTGCTTTATCGAAAAAATCAGTGATTTCTGTAGGCAGCCGTTGTGATTGCTTGAGTTTTTCCTTAACGCTACCAGTGGCAGCCAGAATAGAATATTGCTGTTGTTCAGCCTTAGCAGCTATGGCAGCTATGGCATCTAGAGGCGTGTGAGTGCATACAGCTTCGGAATCCAGATTGAGTAATGTCCCCACTTCTTCTAACACTGCACCGGCAAAAATAGGCAGTTGATCGGTATCTACAATTTTACTGGTGGCCGTAATTAAGTTAAACAAGCCCTGGCGATTAGCAATAATAGTACGAATGTCTCGATAGCTACGGAAGGCACTATAAAGTAGTGTTTTTAGCTTGGTACTGGTGAGTTCAGTTTTATTTTTGTAGTCATTAATATCATAGCGAGCAATGACCGTTTCTTCCGGCGCTTGCCCTGGCTGTCCGGTGCGCAAAACTAGGCGTATGTCATCGTCCTTAAGCGTTTCGCGAATGTATTGTACCAATCGTAGGCCAGCATCATCGGTTTCCATTACTACGTCAATTAATGCCAGAGCAAACGGTGTTTGCTTATTTAGAATCTCACACGCTTCTTTCATAGAGTAAGCATGAACCAGTTCAACAGGGTCCCCATCAAACTTACAGCGGTTTAGCACAAGTGATGTTACTTTATGAACCTCATCTTCATCATCTACAATCAATACTCGCCATACATTATCAGTTTGCTCTATATCAACAGTTTTTATATTTTCTGATGAATCGTCATGCCCAAATAATAAATCTAAATCCGACATATGTGCTCCTTGAATATGTTTAGTTTAGACATATATGTGGAGTCTGCTGCTACTCTTAATTAGAATTAAGCTCTTTTTATAAATATTATGACATTTAGACATTTTTATCAGTCCAAGGAATATTCGTGAATCAGTGGTTTGTGCGCCTGGGCCTTGGGCAAAAAATACAAATATTGATCAATTTAGTCAGTATTAGCGTTTTACTGCTCGCTATTTTAGTGATCAGTATGAGCTTCTATGGACAATTTAAGTCCGACTTAGAAGATCATGTTTTGCAAAAAAGCAGTCTTTTAGCTGCTGCGGTCGCTGTGGGGGTCGTATTTGATCAACCGAAATCCGTCAGTATGCTACTGAGTTCTTTATCGGTAGATGGCGATGTTAATTCTGCGGTTGTTTATAAAAAACATGGACTAGGAGACTATCGATACTTTGCTCATTACCATAAAAATCGCAACATATCGGTGGACTTATTTGATTACCAACGAGGGTCAGTAAAGGCTTGGAATGAGGGTTATTTTACTTTGCGTTTACCTATCTTGTTAGACAACGAAGAGGTTGGCCGGATTATTCTTGAAGAAGACGATACTTACCTGAATGGTTTTGTCAGTATCCTATTGATGTACATGACCCCCGTTATACTGATGAGTATGATACTGGTCTGGATGGTGTCTAAAGCCATTCAAAATCGTTTAGCTGCTCCGTTAAAAGAACTGACCCAAGTATTGCACGAAGTAGCATACAAACAGGATTACAGTAAGCGAGTAAAAATTGTAAGCGATGATGAATTTGGCGAACTGGGTAGTGCGTTTAATCAAATGTTATTAAAGCTAGCAAAGCACGAGAGCTTTAGAATTGAAAAAGAAATGGAGATTATTCAACTAAATGCAGTCCTTGAAGACAAAGTAAGTGAAAGAACTAAAGAGCTACGTGCTAGCTTAGATGATTTAAAACTGACCCAACAGCAGTTAGTAGAGCAAGAAAAAATGGCCTCGTTAGGTGAGTTGGTTGCAGGAGTTGCTCATGAAATAAATACACCAATTGGTGTGGGGATTACCGCGGTTAGTCATTTGGACGATAGCATCACAAGAATTCAAGCGGCTTTTGATAGTGGCAAATTAACTAAAAATGAATTCACAGAAATAATTGGAACCATCGATGAAAGTGCCGGTATTATTAGCAGTAACTTGAGGCGTGCAGCCGACTTAGTAAAGTCATTTAAATCGGTGGCAGTTGACCAGTCCAGTGCACAAGAGCGTGAAATCGACCTGGAAGCTTATATTCAAGACATACTGACTTCATTGCGGCCTAAATTAAAACGTGAAAGTCATGAAATAAATGTGAAAGTGGATGGTCGTATTTCACTATATTGCGACCCCGGTACCATATCGCAAATACTGACTAATCTAATTATGAACTCACTCAACCATGCTTTTCTGCCTAATGCCGTTGGTCGTATAAATATAATGGCAAATGCTGCAGATGGGATATTGCATTTAACCTATAGTGATGACGGTAAAGGAATTGACGCTGACATTATAGAGCGATTATTCGACCCATTTGTAACGACTAAGAGAGGCCAAGGGGGAAGTGGCTTGGGGACACACATTATTTATAATTTGGTTACACAGGGGCTTGGAGGGCGAATTCAATGTATCAGCGAAGTGGGACAGGGGTGCCGTTTCGAGATCACATTACCCATGTCTAAGTTAGTAAAAAATATTAACTGACCTTAGGTCTGTTTAATTTATATCCCGTTAAGGTGCGACGTCTCTAATAATGCACTGCCTTTGCTCATTAGTAATGAGTTTTAGAGATAGCCTGTTACCCTTATTTAACAGCCCTAAACTTTTCAGCATTTGATTGTGAATGGCTAATATCTTTACCAGCAGCGCTTCATGGATTATCCGTCAAAGCGCGCTTAAAATATAATAACTGATGCTATGCAGTGCTAGAGCATCTTCAAAGCAGCTGGTCATTCTCTGCACGCCCACAACCCCTATAGCTTCTTAACCAGAGTGGTAAAATAAAGCGCGGACATAGGTTGATATTACGGATAAAATTTATTGCCTGGTAACGTCTAATACCATCCCATGAATCTACTTTTTTGCTTTCTAGATCATCAATTGAACATTCATCGGATACGCCTTTTAAAAGTCAATAGGCCGTAATATGTCGTTAAAGTTGTTTTTATTGATCACTTACTGGCCTTAAAATAAATTGGGCATCAAAATTGCTACACTAAATAACAAATTATATGTATATTTAGGGCTTG
>JBLHVV010000175.1:0-4125 GCA_047628755.1 Crocinitomicaceae bacterium
CGCCCTTCGTCTTACCAGAAGTTAGGAACTAACTATCTGGTAACCATCTAGATCTATCAAGACTAAAAGCTTTAACACAAAATAATCGCTACAATGCTCAAAGTTATTAATGCACAAGTTATAACAAACAAGGTAGATATATGAGAATCCTCCACACCATGTTAAGAGTGGCTAATCTAGACAGCTCCATTAAATTTTACACCAATGTTCTTGGTATGAATTTAATTCGTAAAAACGACAACGATCAATACCGTTACACACTTGCATTTTTAGGTTACGGCAAAGAAAGCGAAGAAGCTGTGATTGAGCTAACCTACAATTGGGATATAAAAGAATACGATATTGGTAATGCCTATGGACACATTGCCATTGGGTGTACTGATATTTACGCCACATGCGATACAATTAAACAAGCTGGTGGAGTTATATCTAGAGAACCCGGACCAGTTAAGGGTGGGTCTACTCAAATCGCTTTTGTAAAAGACCCAGACGGTTATCCTATTGAGCTTATTCAACAGAAAATCTAAATAATTTTCATATAATGAGTTTCTTTAGGAAGATCTACGGAACAATGCGTTCTATCCATTTAGCCGCTAATTCCTGGGTATTTAGTCGGACTTTATTGTTTCAAACAGGCGTTTGAGATAATATAGCAACCCTAATTTTACGCAGTGCCTTTGTTTAGGGCACCAGGACAAAGAATAGTTTTTATGACTGAGAAACGTCTTAGCGAAATGCCAGATGTAGCTTCAAGCCAAGCTCCACAAATCAACGGCACTTTAAACTGGGTTGGCATGAATCGCATTGCCCTTCCTATGGTAGTAAACGATAAAAACCTTGGTGAAAACAAGGTTAATGCGTTTGTACAAACCTACGTAAATCTTTGCAAACCAGAAGTAAAGGGCATTCATATGTCTCGACTTTATTTATTGCTTGCAGAGTTTTCTGAAAATCAGATTCTTAGTGCAAAAAACTTACGTGAATTTCTGGCTCACATGCTAGATAGTCATGAAGATATAAGTGATCAGGCCAGTTTAAACATTCAGTTTGATTATGTAATTAAGCGAAAAGCCCTTAAAAGTCAGTTTTCTGGTTGGAAAGATTATCCAACAGAGATTAAGGCCACATTAAAAAATGGTAAAGTTGATTTAGAACTGGGCATTAATGTCCCTTACTCTTCTACTTGCCCTTGCTCGGCTGCATTAGCACGTCAATTAATTCAAGAAGCTTTTCACGCTGACTTTGCTGACAAAGAACAAGTTTCAAGATCAGAGGTCGAATCTTGGATCCGCAGCGAAAGGGGCTCTTATGCCACACCACACAGCCAACGCAGCATTGCTAAAGTTTGGGTTAAGTTGAACGAATCTACCGATGAATTTCCTCTTACCGAACTTATACAAGTGATAGAAGATGCACTGCAAACACCGGTTCAGACAGCGGTTAAACGTGAAGATGAGCAAGAGTTTGCTCGTCTAAACGGCCACAACTTAATGTTCTGTGAAGACGCTGCTCGCAGAGTTAAAAATGCATTAAACGTGCAAGAATCGGTATTCAGTGATTTCTGGTTACGGGTTGAGCATTTGGAAAGTTTACATGCACACGATGCAGTGGCCATTACTACAAAAGGTCTTATAGACGGCTATTCTCCGCTATTATCACGATAAACGCAGTAAGTTAGTCAAAAGGCAGCTTAGGCTGTCTTTTTTTTTGGCTATAGTCATGTAAAGCCAACAACAATCATATAAAATCAACACACTTATTATTAAGAGCAATACCTGTGAAACTATTTGTAGATAACCTAACCAACATTGACGTTTCCTATTTAGACGCTAAACGCGGCTTAGTGGGTGAATCATGGATTGCGGGCATGGTATTAACAGGTGAACTTGACGATCAAAGTATGATTTGTGATTTTGGTACCGTTAAAAAAACGGCTAAAAACTGGTTAGATGAATTCATTGACCACAGGTTAGTAGTACCGACTAAAATGCCTGGCATAAAAATAAGCCGTAACGATCAGTTAACCACTTTGCATTTTCCTCATCCTCACGGTGGTCAGTTAGTTTGTACGGCTCCAGAGCAAGCTTTTTGCTTTATAGATACTGAAGAAATAAACATACCTTCTGTCTCCACTTGGTTAGAGAATGAATTAAATGATGTGGTTCCTGGACAAATCAACCATCTTAAAATGAACCTGAGCACAGAACTCATTGGTGGTGCATTTTACCATTACAGCCACGGTTTAAAAAAGCACGATGGTAATTGTCAACGAATTGCTCATGGCCATCGCTCTAAAATAGAAATTTTTGTAGATGGCGCACGTCAGCCAGAATTAGAAAAGAACTGGGCTAGAAAATGGAAAGACATTTATGTCGGCACCAAAGAAGATCTTCATAACACCAAAGAAATTGATGGAATTTTGCACAACCACTATGAATATACCGCGCCACAAGGTAAATTTAGCTTATCATTACCGTCAACTGCTTGTTATGACGTTTCAACCGATACCACGGTTGAGCAAATATCCAGTCACATAGCCAACGTATTCTTAGAAGAACAGCATAGCGTTACCGTTAAGGCATTCGAAGGCGTAGGAAAAGGCGCTATTTCTACCCATGAGTGATTTTTTCAAACAGCTAGAGTCAAGCAAGCAAGGAGACCATAGCGAACTGGCTAAGGCTCTCAGCCAATTAAAATTCAATGCTGAAGGCCTTATTCCCGCCATTGCTCAACAACATGATACGGGTGAAGTATTGATGATGGCTTGGATGAATCAAGTATCGTTAGAAGAAACCTTACAAACAGGCCAAGTTTGCTACTGGTCACGTTCTCGTAACGACTATTGGCGCAAAGGAGAAACCTCAGGCAACCAGCAAACGTTGGTTTCTATGACCACTGATTGTGATGCAGACACATTATTATTAAAAGTTAATCAGAAAGGCGCAGCCTGTCATACCGGACGCCGAAATTGTTTCTACAATGAAATCTCTAAGGATGGTTTGCGCACCACTACTAACCCAATTCAAGATCCTAACAAACTGTATAAAAAGGTATAAAAGTGAGACATCTGATCACCAAAGCTGAAAAACGCGAATCTCTTTCTGACGCTATAGACCAATTTTTTAAAAATGGTGGAAAAGTTGATGAAGTGCAGCAAGGTATTAGTGGTCGTGAAAACCCTACTCAAGCTATATTGCCTGTTTTATTTGGTGAGAAATCAATGGAACGAACTGACGCCAGAGGTGCATTAAAATCGATTGATGACCGCAAACAAAAAGCCCTAGCGAAAAAAGCCACTGTAAAAAAAGACAAGAAAATTCCTGTCTACGACGACTTTGGTGAAATATTACGATGGGTTTGGGAAAGCGGTAAGCAGTAAGCAGTAGCTACTGATTTACAACAACGGTAAGTTAATAACGGGCTCTTAAGCCCGTATCCCCAAGCCTATTAAAGCTAATAACACCTTAAAATCCTCATCTATTCATACTCCTTAGTAATGAAGCATTTTAACTCCACAAATTAAAAGTGGACTAAACTCGGCCTTTTTAAATTTTTGTACTACCCTTATTTGATGGTCTCCTGCAAAGGTGATTATATCAAAAAGTATTTGCTATTTGCAGTTACTAATAAATCATAATAAGGATACATATATGAGGTTACTCCGTCATTGGTTAACGGCCCTGATGGCACTAGCACTAGTATCAACGGCTTTTGCCGAAGTGTCTGTGATAGTCCATCCATCCAATAACAGCGCTCTTGATAAGAATACTATTTCACGAATATTCTTAGGAAAGACTAGGGGCTTCCCTGGTGGAAGCGATGCTATTCCTGTGACCTTCAAAGAAGGTACGCCCGCCTCAAATGAATTTACTGAAAATGTATTAAATAAATCTCCTAAACAACTTAAATCCTATTGGGCAAAAATGATATTTACTGGCAAGGGAACACCACCCAAGCAAGTGGACACAGACTCAGAAGTAGTGAATTTGGTCTCGAAAAATCCCAGCGTTATTGGGTACGTCACTTCGGGCAGTGAAGGCCCTGATGTTAAAGTCGTGGCTAAATTCTAAATGGATACTAGAGGTAATATCATGAAAAAAATTAACATAATTAATTTGCAAAGGG
>JBLHVV010000176.1:0-4109 GCA_047628755.1 Crocinitomicaceae bacterium
GACAAACGCCATAATATATATGACTTTTTACGTTATACACATTCTATTAATGTACCTGTTATTCTACCCCACCCTTTATATTTTTATACTCGAAATGAAAAGATCGATATATCACTTTTTGAAAAATTTGCAGTTATATTTAGTCGATTTGAAGTTTTAAATGGTCAGCGTGATGTATGGCAAAGTGTTTTAACACTAAATTGGGCTCGCGGTCTTAGCCCTGAAAAGATACTGTCATATGCTAAAAAGCACGACCTAAATCCAGCTGAATTTGGAGTAGACCCATACCAGAAAAAAGTATTAACTGGTGGATCTGATGATCATACTGGAATATTTGCAGGTCAATGTGGCTCATATTTATATGTAAACAATTTACAGGATCGCCTAAAAACTGAAAAAGCAAGTGACCTTGCCCTAGAGGCAATACGCAATGGAGATATCGCACCTTACGGAAGTGTAGGGGAAAACCAAAAGCTTAATATTGCATTGTTAGATTATTTCTCTCAAGTTGCCACTAAAATAAAAGACCCTGGGTTATTTAGAATTTTATTACACCGAGGCACACCATTCGATAAGGTGGCTTGCTTTGCTATTAGCAACCTTTTACTAGAAATGCAAAAGCATAAGAACACTATGAAGTTTTTTAGCTTTGTACATGACGCGTTAAAAGGTAAAAAACCCGGAAAAATCATGAAATGGGCTGTGTCAAAAGACTATCGTTTTTGTATTCAATACTTAGAACGCATTGCTGATGCCCACAATGAATCTCCAGAAGTATTCGCTGATACAGTGAATGACTGTATTAATAGTTTATTTACCTCATTGAATCAGTTAATCGTTTCCCGTGTTGAAACAACGATGAAATTTGTTGATTTATCACAACTAAAATCAATTTCAGCAGAATCTATTACTCAAAAATTTGAAGTGCCCAGTCAGTTAACTGCACTTTTCTTTGGAGATGGGAAGAAACAAGACAATCTAAGCAATGTGAAGGTGGGGAAGATGCTAGATAAACTTTCTTTCCCAGTATTGATAAGCTTGATGCTGGCAGGCTCTAGCCTTGCGTCTACCAGAGTATTATACCAAAACAGAACCTTTTTAAATGAATTTTCAAATTACATTGGAAAAAATAAACATCAAAAAAGAGCCCTCTATTTAACGGATACATTAAGAGACAAAAATGGTGTATCCAATTCTTTATCTGGCAAGCTTAAAGAAATTCAACGAGCTGATTTACCAATAGATTTTTTGATATGTCATCCAGACGCAAAAGAAGAATCTCACCTACGAGTAGTTAGACCATTAACTAAATTTAATATTCCACAATACCCAGATCAAGAAATACGCATTCCGGACATAATGGAAATAGCCCGTATCTTTTATGACGGAGGTTACGACCGTATCGTTTGCTCAACCGAAGGGCCCATGGCACTTGCCTCTATGTTTATTAAAGAAATGTTCAATGTGAAAAGTTATTTCTTTATGCATACTGACTGGATGGATTTTATTAAAGCCACGACTGATATTAATCAGTATTCTCAAGACAGAGTCAGACGAGTCCTGCGTGCCATGTATAACCGCTACGATGGTGTATTTGTATTGAACAATGATCATAAAGAGTGGCTTACAGGTTATGACATGCAGCTACCTGAAGAGAATGTATTTATAACGGCTCACCATGCTCAACCAGTTAATTTAAATATTGCTAGAATCAAAAAGTCTGAACTTTTTACCGGTGCAACTGATGATACACCAATTTTATTTATTGCTTGTCGAATAAGTAAAGAAAAGGGGCTTTTTGATTTACCTCAAATAATTGATGAAGCGAGGCGCACCTTACCTAATTTGAAAATTGTTATTGCAGGGCAAGGGCCTGCCGCTGAAGAACTGCAGAAAGCATTACCTGATGCTGTATTTTTAGGATGGCAAACTAAAGAACAATTATCCGCTTTATATTTAAGTTTAGACTTATTTATCTTCCCCTCTCAGTTCGATACTTTTGGGAATGTGATCATTGAGTCGTTTGCTCATGGTATGCCTGCATTGGCCTACAACTCAAAAGGACCAAAAAGTATCATTCAGAATAATATAAATGGCTTTCTAGTGGATGACATTGGACATATGGCTGACAAAATCACTGAATTTTTTAGCGCTGATTTCAACCGTAGCAGGATGAAGTCGTTGGCTATGAAACGTGCTGCTGAATACCAAGCTGAACCAATAATGGAGCAATTCCTGTTAAACATGGGATTAGATACTCCGGCTCTTTACAATAACCAAAGGACGGTTGCTTAATATATGAAAACATCTGTACATTCACTTAATACTCAAGAAAAGTTAAATTTTTTAGTAACTAATCGAATACCCAGACAGCTGGCCACTCAATTTATTGGCTGGTTTAGTAAAATAGAAAGCCCACTATTAACAAGGGTGTCTATTGCAATTTGGTCTTTGTTTTCTGAAGATTTACGCTTACAAGATGCAAAAAAGACTGAGTTTAAAAGCTTACAAGAATGCTTCACTCGTGAACTAAAGGACGGCCTAAGAACAATAGATAGCGACACAGACACTGTAATTAGTCCATGTGATGCCGTAGTGGGAGAATTTGGCAAGATTCAAGGTAAGACGGTACTACAAGCAAAAGGCTTTCCTTACGATTTAAATGAATTAATACCAGATCGTAATCTGTGTGAACGATATAAAAATGGAACCTTTATTACTCTTAGATTGAAATCTAGTATGTATCATCGCTTTCATGCGCCTGTGGATTGCAATGTAAAAAAAGTAAATTACATATCTGGTGATACTTGGAATGTAAACCCAGTCGCATTAAAACGAGTTGAAAAACTATTTTGTAAAAATGAACGCGCCACTATCCAATTAAATACTAATGAAAATTCCGGTAGCATTACCCTGGTTCCAGTGGCAGCGATATTAGTAGCCTGTATGAAGTTTAATTTTTTACCAGAACCATTGGATCTTAAATACAAAGGACCAAATAGTATTGCCTGTAATGCAGACTTTAAAAAAGGAGACGAGATGGGTTATTTCCAACATGGTTCAACCATTATTTTATTTGCCAGCGAAGGTTACGACTTGGTAGATGAGATAGACATAGGCTACCGCGTTAATATGGGCCAAGCCCTATTAACCGGCCACAATCGCTAGCTTAAAATAAAAAGCAGCAATAAACTTAATAAAACCAATATCTTTTAAAGAAAGGAAAACAATATGAACTTTTTTGAAGAACTAAGAACGCAACGTTGGGATGATCACCGCTTTTATCATCACAATCGAATTAATCAGTTTTTACATTTATTAAGCGCTTCGTGCTTTTTAGTAAGCTATGTACTAGTATTTTACTATCCGGCTGCAGCAGCTTTAGTGGGGTGGTTATTTGCAATGACACTGCGCCAAACTGGTCACTTCTTTTTTGAACCAAAAACTTACGATGAAGTAAATGATGCGAGCCACGAATATAAAGAAAGTGTAAAAGTTGGATACAACTTAGAAAGAAAAGTTATTTTACTTGCCATTTGGGCAATTGCTCCATTTGCCTTGTACTTTGACTCTACTCTTTTTGGTACATTAACTGCCCACACTGATATTATCAGCTTGGTCAACAACATCGCTCTAATGTGGTTAGTCATCGGTCTAGGTGCCATTGTATTTAGAACTGTTCATCTATTTAAATTAATGGGCATACAATCAGGTTTAGTATGGTTTACAAAAATATTAACTGATCCACTTCATGACATTAAAATCTATCGCTCTTCTTTTGGCTATTTATTAAAAGGGGATATGTACGATACCATGGATCATAACTGGTCGAATAAGTAGACACTATTCTATATTACTTTTATATCCTTGATAAAAAGGCCATCTGTTGATGGCCTTTTTTGTAATCTAAAGAGAGGCAGTTAGCAGTTAATCATTTCTAAATATATCTCGTGTATAGACCTTATGCTCAACTTCTTGCAATGTGTCCTCTAACCGGTTGGCCACTATAACATCTGATATACGCTTAAACTCTTCAAGGTCTGTTATTACCTCAGAATGAAAGAATTCTGTCTCAGTTAATACTGGCTCGTAAACTACAACCTTTATGC
>JBLHVV010000177.1:0-4029 GCA_047628755.1 Crocinitomicaceae bacterium
CATGCGGGTATCCAAGAAGTCAGCCCGTCTTACTCGCGCATGCGGGTATCCATCGTCCAGCCTTGAATAATCTAAAATGGATACCAGATAGTTAGTACCTAACTTCTGGTAAGACGGAAACTTTAGTCAGTACCTAACTTCTGGTAAAACGAAAAAAACATTTAATTCACTATTTTATAGCATGGTACATATTTACTGCCTGGTAATTTCATCCTTTGCTGTTCTACCATGCTAGTAAGCAATGCTTCTAACGGTTCAATTATTTCTTGGCTACCATGAATTTTAAATGGGCCGTGTTTTTTAATTTCAATAATGCCAGATTGCTTAACATTACCCGCCACAATCCCACTGAATGCTCTGCGTAAATCGGCGGCTAGTTTATGTACAGGTTGATCAAACGATAAATCCAACAAATTCATTGTTTCATGAGTGGGAACGAATGGGGTTTGAAATTCAGTGTCAATTTCCAACATCCAGTTAAAGAAAAACGCATCGTTATTTTGCTTTCTAAACGCAGTTACCTGCTGGATCTCTTTTTTCATATGAATCGCTACGGCGGCAGGGTCGTCAATTATAATTGTGTATTTACTTTGTGCTTCTTCCCCTAGACAAAAGCCAATAAATGCATCTATTTTCTCAAAGTATTGCTTTGCAGACGCAGGGCCAGTGAAAACAACTGGAAACGGAATGTGTTTGTTTTTTGGATGTAAAAGAATGCCTAGTAAATACAGAATTTCTTCTGCCGTACCTGCGCCACCAGGAAACACAATAATGCCATGAGCAGCGCGCACAAATGCCTCTAATCGTTTTTCAATGTCGGGTAAGATAACCAGTTCGTTTACGATAGGGTTAGGTGCTTCAGCGGCAATAATTCCTGGCTCTGTAAACCCTAAGTAACGACCTTCTTTATTATGTTGTTTTGCATGACCTATGGTAGCGCCCTTCATTGGCCCTTTCATTGCACCTGGACCACAGCCTGTGCCTACATCCAACGCACGTAATCCTAATTGATAACCAACTACCTTGGTATAATCGTATTCTTCGCGACTAATACTGTGTCCACCCCAGCATACGGCCAGTCCATTTTGTGTTCCATAGCGCAAAATATTTGCGTTGCGTAATATATGAAACACCATATTTGTAATGAGTTCGCTGTCACTTTCAAATTGTGGTTGACTAAATTTTGGGTTATTTATAATTTCATCATTAATGTAAACAATGTCACGTAGAACAGTAAATAGATGTTCACGAATACCAAAAATAACCTCGCCGTCTACAAAGGCTTTTTCGGGTGCGTTATAAATATCTAAAACAATGCCACGATCTAATTGAATCACTTGAATATCAAAGTTTTTATATTCTTCTTGTTGAGAAAAGGCATCGTCCCCGTTAGCGCCGCAGTTTAATACCGCAAGGGCGCAAAGCCTGAAGGTTTCATGAAGGCCATTGTCACTTGCGTCTTTTAGTCTATTTACTTCTTGTCGAGAAAGTACTCTAAGGGCTTTTCTTGGAGATATCCTGGCATGGGCTACGGGCATTCTTCTATCCTTGATACTTATAATTATCGATAAAACTCATATAGCTTAAGTTTAGCACTAAAATTAATAGAGAATAGAGGATTTTATAGGAGGGGATCTCGGTTTTCTATTTGAGTAGTCTATTCAAATAATCTATGCCCAGAACTCTAATGGGCCATATTGGCTGGTTATTTTTAAAATATCACTGCGTGTAACAATACCCTGTAATTCTTGCTGGTCATTGACGATAGGTAGAGCGCCGATATTATTGTCAAATAAGATTTTTGAAATACGATGAATGTCCATAGTTAAATCGGCGGCAAAAACCTTAGTTTTATACCAATGCTCTTTATCGGTATTTTTCAGTGCATATATTTTTAAGATATCCCGCTCAGTGACTATTCCTATTAGCTTATTATTTTTTGTAATGGGGAGGTGCTTTATTGAATGTTTTTGAAAAATGTCCCAAGCCATTTGAATAGTGGCACTTTTTTGCTCTAGGTGATGAACAGGTGAAGACATGATTTCTTCTGCAGAGGATACCTTTTGGTTAGTGAGTTCAGGTTTATCATATGCATGTTGTCTTTTTTGAGGGTCTTGATTCGTCTTTTGTTGAATAGGCGCTACGCTGCCAACTCTTGTTAAAAGAGGTGAATTAACCGCCTTATATTGACGTATGGCAGCTGAACCTTGATCGATGATAATAAACGGCATCATTTCTCCTGATTGATCATTCAATCTAATGAGCTGGGTCGTTATTTGTTTATTGAGTTGTTATTAGCTTACTCTTTTTGCCAAATTAAAAACTCCTGTTGTTCATAGTATGTCGCTCGTTTCCACCAAAACTTTAATTGGTCTAGGTTTGGATACTGCGTGGCCTTGGCTTGAGTGTCCTTATCAAAGATAAATGCGTTGTCTTTTTGAGTATGGCTAGACGGTATTTTTTGACGACGACTAACCAATGTTAATGACGGATTGATACTGAATCTTTTTGCGTCTTCATAAGTCTTAATAGCAGGGAATTCAAACATCATTGTTTCAGTTTTAGCCAAATTAGCTTTAAAGGTAATAGGACCAGAACTGACGACATCATGATTCTCGTCGTCAATTTGCCAAATTTGTTTATATTGAAACACCAACACATGCTCCCCTGATGGCAAGGTTAGTGGTATGTTACCCGTGCGAAAACTGAGATTAGTATTAGAAATTTCTTGCCCATTTACTTCTAATAAATCCAGTTCTTCAGGCAATATAATAGTAGATTCGTGCTGAGGACTTAGGGTTGGTCCGTTGTAAAGTTTTACATGAGATACCGTGCTGCAAGCGCTTAATATAAGTGTGAATATGGCAGCCATTACTGCGGTGCTTGAGATATGGCTTAAAGTCGTGATTTGAATGGAGCGCATGCTGAATATTCTCTTCGATAATAGCCAGATTGTGACGCGAATGGAGCTTTTGTACAACTTTTTGCAGCAACTTGCTAGTCATCCTGCAGTTCGATTTCGGCCTCAAGTCTGTTTATGTCAGGAATAATATAACAACCATTTTTCATTAAAATAGTACCTTCATCGTCCCACTGACGAAATATTTTATTGATTCGTTGTCTAGAGCCTAAAACTAATCCAGCAAAATCTTTTTGGCTTAAACTTATATCCAATCTAGTGCCTTCTTCACACGTTACACCGTGTTCCTTTAACAACGATATTATACGGGCAGCTAATCGAGATTTAAGTGGGTAAAATAACATCCCACCTAACAACATATAGGTTTGTCGAGTCCGTAACATATGGTCTTGTAGTAAGTTTTTATAAACAGAAGGGTATTCGTCAGCTACAGCCAGCACTGTATTTCTAGGAATATTTAATGCACGTCCTGCTTCCTTAAACTGCAGTTCTAGCACACGGCCTTCTTCAGAGAATAAAGAGGCATCACCCATCCAGCCATTAGGCTCAATGTCAGTTAATGAAAACTCTTGACCGATACTGCTTACAATAGAAACTCGAATGCGACCTTCTAATAAACAGTAAATACTTTTAGTTATTTCACCAGCACAGAATAAAAAGCTATTTTTTTCATATCTTTCAATTTTAGTGGCTTTTGCTAATTTTTGAACACCGTCTTCAGGGAGGTCCTTGAACCAAGGAGATTGGCGAATGATATCAGCAACATTTGTTTGAATAGACATAGGTAATATCTGACCTTTATCCCTGTTTCATTATTGGCAGGGCTTTATTAATAATATTAGCCGACTTAGTGAGTATTGTCTCATTTGATATAATTAAATCTTATATAAAACAGATTATACTCACTAATTAAAAGACCCTCATAAGGGCCTTTTAATTATGCTTTTTTATCAATAAAGGTCTTTTTTCATATTAACAGACTTCGAAAAGGGCTGCTGCGCCCATGCCACCACCAACACACATAGTTACGACTACGTACTTAACACCACGACGTTTGCCTTCAAGCAATGCGTGCATGGTCATACGTGCGCCACTCATTCCATATGGGT
>JBLHVV010000178.1:0-4023 GCA_047628755.1 Crocinitomicaceae bacterium
GGCTCTGAATTTCTCGATTCTAGCTTTCTAGCTGCTATTTTTCTGAGTTCTGTTTTTCTAGCTAAGCTAGATGAAGAAGTTTTTAGATTTCGTTTTGTGCTATTTAAGGTACTGGTGTTTGATTGATGATATAACTTTCTTATTTGGCACAATTTACCAATTATCAATAATAAAGTGATAGTTTCAAGGATGTGAATAAACGATATATTCAAAGTCACTCTACCTATTTGAGATTAATTTTTTACTATTAAAAAAGATTCAGGTCACTAAATTAATATTGTGAATTTTTTATTTCTGAATCAACGCGTTACTAATAAGTAGTTTAAAGAATAAAAATGATCTTTGTTCTTAAAAATTGGTAATTAAAACTAACGAAACTCCTAACTTGCATATTATGCTAACAAGCTGATAAATAAACATTTGATAAAAAAACATTTGATAGAAAACCAAGTATGATTTTCGAAAAAAATCGTGTTCACATTAAACACGCTACCCTAATAAAATACAATGATCGAAGATAAGCAATATTCGATTTAGATACAACAGTAAAGCTTTTAAAAACAAAGTGGTCTAAGTATTCATGCTTTCCCTACATTATACTAGGCCAGACTATACTGAAAGACCAATAGATTAGGTAATTCTTCATCATCTGTTACGATAAAAATAAAATTTAATAGAGGTAAATTGCATGTTAATAAGCCATATCACCGGGATGTTCACTCACCCCCATCAAGAGTGGGACACTATTCGAAAAGAACACTCTAGTCCTGCCAAGTTATCAATCTATGTATCTTTGCTTGCCTTAATCGGTCCAATTTGCGCATACATATCTACAACGCAATATGGGTGGCGAGTTGGTGAGGGTCAGCTAGTTTACTTAACGAGTTCTAGCGCGCTTACTCTGAGCATTCTTACCTATCTATCAATGGTTGTTGGTGTTTTTGTAATTGGTATTATGATTGATTGGATGTCTAAAAATTATGGCAGTGGTCATGATGAAATGGCGGCCAATGGCATTGCGTTAATGGCATACTCTTGCACACCACTATTTTTGGTCGGCTTGGTTTCTTTGTATCCATCACCTTGGATAAATGTTTTGGCATACTTAGCAGCAGCCGGATACGCAGCTTACTTAATGTATAACGGTTTACCGCGCGTTCTTAAAATCCATGAAGATCAAGCCTTCTTTTTCATTGGTGCAATCATGACCATAGCCTTGGTATATATGGTAACAACGCTAATCACTACGGTTATTATTTGGGGTGTTGGTTTTGGGCCTGAGTTTACTACGCGTTAATTGAATCGACTCTTTGCATTAAAGATAGAATGTACTCTTTATTGAAGGGTATATTTGTTATCATTTTAGTATTATCATTTTAGCTTTACTTAAGTTTTTAGAAAAATAAAGTACAGCACTATTCTAAGCACAGAGCAATTAAAGTACTTGTTCATATGTGTGATCATTAGTTTTTAGGCTGAATCTATATCAATCCCTAAAAAGAGAGTAACTAAATAAGCCCTGTGATGAGTTCCTAACCCAGTACCTTAATATGTAGCATAAGCATATTTTTTATTTCAGGCTTTCAAAAATAAAAGGATTAATTCATGCAGGATATGGAACTTTTTGAACCAGATTGGCGTGTTTATGGGGTGCTTTTAACGGTCTTTACACTACTTGCAATTACCACTTTTAGTCTATTCGGCTTCAGTGTAATAGCTTTCTTAGTCTTCTCACTTTTCCCCGTTATTTCATTTTCATATATATGCCTTATTCAAAATAAATTAGAAATAACACCAAAAAATATTGTTCAAAATTTTTTAAATCCCTTGCGTTTACCAAACACCATTGATATCGAAAACATAGATTGGGTTGCTTTAGATACGAGAGAATTCAGTTGGTCTCGTTTTAAATTATTTTGTCGTTCTAGCGTGATCATCAAGTCGAAGAGTGGACAAGTTGTTTCGATTCGCTTGACGCTTCTGCACAGAAAAGAAGATGTAAAAGACTACTTCCTCAAGCTCAGTAATCAAATGAGCGATCACGACACCGAATTATTTAAGTTAAAAGATCTACATGGATTTAATCAACTAGCTATCGATGCCACATTAGGTTTAACAGATTTAGTAGAGGCGATGCATCAGAATTTAACTCGACTTCCTGGAATGGCAGTACCAACACAAACGAACAGAAAAACAGGCGCGACAATTTCAATCTATAAAAGCATAAGAGCTATTACAGGTTTGGCAGGAGGCGGGATCGATGGCTTATTAGCTCAAATGTCACCCTTGCTTAGCAAAAATAATTCAGCTAACAATAATACCCCAAACAAACAGAAAAGTGCTTCATTCGAACGAGTTGCACTTTTATCCGCACTCAATGGCATGTTAGGCGACTATATGGTGAATACCAATAATCCCATGACAATTCCAATGCGACTTAGGCGAAGTGGGCATTCATTAAAACTGAACTCTGAATCCCTCACTGAATCTATTCAGCCAATCACGGGTAAGCTTTTGGTAATGGTTCATGGTTTATGCATGAACGACCTTCAATGGAACCGAAAAGGACATAATCATGGCACCTCCCTATCTCTTGATCTTGGCTATACCCCTGTCTACTTGCGCTACAACACTGGACAACATATCTCTACAAATGGCCAAGCATTTTCTGATTTACTGGAAATGCTCGTTAAACTTTGGCCCGTCCCTATTCAAGAGCTCATCATTATTGGTCATAGCATGGGTGGTTTAGTCTCTAGAAGCGCTTATCATTACGCTCAAATATCTGAACATAATTGGATAAATGACCTTAAAAAAATGATTTTCCTTGGTTCGCCACATCATGGTGCGTCTCTTGAAAGAGGTGGCAACTGGATAGATACAATTTTAGACTCTACCCCCTATACCGCGCCTTTGGCACGCCTTGGAAAAGTACGAAGTTCAGGTATTACAGATTTACGTTATGGCAATGTAATCGATGAACATTGGCAGGGGCGGGATCGTTTTGAACGATCTCAAGACATCCGCTCACCTGTGCCCTTACCCAGAAAAGTTCAATGCTTTACGATAGCAGGCACCACAGGTAACAAAGTGGGCGATGTAAAAGATCAACTATTAGGTGATGGGCTAGTTCAAGTAGACAGCGCACTTGGAAAACATAAAGACCCAAATTTAAGTTTAGATATTCCAACAGAACGACAATGGCTAGGCTATGGAGTAAATCATATGGATTTACTCAACCACCCAGAGGTATATAGTAAAATTAAGCAGTGGCTTTCTTGAATTGTCATCGTCAATCTATGATCTGGTCTTTAAAATTTCAGACCTAACATTTAGCTGAATGAAAATACTGAATACCAAATACTGAATGCTATGTGCCGTATCCAAATCAACACTGTCTCAATTTTATAGGGATTTAGCTGAATGGCACTTACTTTAGCTCGTCATCCTCGCGTATGTGGCAATGACAGAAGTGCAGCTAATGCACATTAAGTAAGTGCCATTCGGGATTTAACTCTTTTCTATTCATCATCCACTTTCATTTACCTAGCTTTTCAATGGCTTTGACCCATATAATTTGTTCATATAATTTTTTATGTGAAATTTTCAAGAGAGATCAGTTATGAATTGGAGTGTTCGAATTGTCGTAATCGTTTTCATTTTGCTTGGTCTGGTCTGGTTAAATTGGGACAGGCTCTCGGATGAAAGCATGGAGCTGGTCATGCTGGAGGAAGGCATAGATCAGGTTGAAGGTATACCATTTACACGAAACCTAGAGTTAAGGTCAGAGTCACAACCAGAGTTACAGCAAGAGTCGGGTAAAGTCGGGAGCGAGGCATATCAAGGTAACTTGGCTAAGAGCAGTGATTTGGAATCCGTTTCTCCAGAAACTCCTGACTTTGTCTTGCAACCCTCACCAGCATCACTAGACAATAGCGACATTCAGGTGCGTGTGGTGGCGTTAGAAATCTCCCCGGATGCAATTGGATGGTTTCAACCGAAAGAACAGCTCCGAAAATTGAC
>JBLHVV010000179.1:0-3921 GCA_047628755.1 Crocinitomicaceae bacterium
TTCGCGAGTAAGGCTAACAAACACCGTCTTACCAGAAGTTAGGAACTAACTATCTGGTATCCATATTGGTTTATGCTGAAATCTAATGGATAGCCACATTCGCGAGTATGACGAACAGACTCCGTCTTACCAGAAGTTAGGAACTAACTATCTGGTATCCATATTGGTTTAAGCTGAAATCTAATGGATACCCGCATTCGCGAGTAAGACGAGAAATTTGGATACCCGCCTTCGCGAGTATGACGAAAAATGTGGATACCCACATTCGCGAGTAAGACTACAAATTTAACTCGCGATATATCGCGTATAAGACTAGAATAATGTTTTAACCCTAAAAGCACTATATGTCGTTATCTAAAGATACCAACAACACTTCTAGCAGTAACTTGTTAAAGCGCTATGAGTTTATTTTAAACTCTATGTCTGAAGGGGTTTACGGTCTGGACGAAAATGGCTTGGCTAGCTTTGTGAACCCAGCGGCCGAAAAGCTCACAGGCTGGCTTAATGGTGAGCTGATTGGTAAAAACATCCATGAATTTCATCATCACAGTCATGCTGATGGCAGCCACTACGCAAAATGTGACTGCCCTATTTATCAGTGCCTACAAGATGGCCAAACACGATTCAAAGAAAATGAAGTATTTTGGTGCCAAGACGGTTCTAGCTTTGCGGTTGAATACAGCGCCGCCCCTATTCTAGAAAACGGCATTATTTGCGGTGCAGTAGTGGTGTTTAAAGACATCAGCGAACGCAAACAAACCCAAGATAATTTAAAAACAGCGTTAACGGAAATTCGGTTTTTAAAAGAAAAACTTCAAGCTCAAAATAATTATCTGCAAGAAGAAATTGACGCTAATTATCAGCCCGATATTATTGGTCAAAGCCAACAGGTGCAGCATCTGTTAACCCAAATATCCATGGTAGCCCCCACCCCTGCCAATATATTAATTAATGGCGAAAGTGGAACTGGTAAAGAACTGGTGGCCAGAGCAATTCATCAACAAAGTAATCAAAGCGAACAGTCTCTAGTCAAATTAAATTGCGGTGCTATACCCGAAGGACTCGTGGACAGTGAGTTATTTGGTCATGAAAAAGGTGCATTTACTGGCGCTATTCAAAAACGCATTGGCCGGTTTGAACTGGCCCATAACGGCACTTTGTTTTTAGATGAGGTCAGCGAACTGTCCATGGCAGCACAAGTAAAGTTACTCCGTGTGCTGCAAGAGCAAGAATTCGAACGTGTAGGCGGTACCCGTACCATTAAAGTTAACGTGCGAATCATCGCGGCCAGTAATAAAGACTTAGAGAAAGCAGTGGCTGATGGGCTATTTAGAATGGACCTTTACTACCGCTTAAAGGTATTTCCTTTGTTCGTTCCAGCCTTGCGAGACCGAAAGAATGACATCCCATTGTTAGTACACGCCTTTGCTAAAAAAGCCTGTTTACAATTAAATAAATCGTTTACATCACTGGACACCAAGTCTCTTAAATGGATGAGTAAATACGAATGGCCAGGGAATATTCGTGAATTGCAAAACTGGGTAGAACACAACGCTATTTTGCATTCAAAAGGCCTGTTTACTTTAATACCTATGGTACAGCTAAACGGCCAAATGGGCTCAAAAAGCCCACCATTTGTTAAAAAACCAAACAGTCTGGAGCATGCAGAAAGACAGCATATTCAGCATGCATTGAGTTATTGCCAAGGTAAAATTGCTGGTAAAAAAGGGGCCGCTAACTTATTAGACTTGCCACCAAGTACCTTGCGCTCAAAAATTAAAAAACTCAACATCACATAATTATTTAAACATTAGTCAAACTAATAGACCCACATTAGAAATAACCATTTCCAGAACCTGATAAAACAGCATATGGTGTAGTGAGTTTATTGCAGCATCTAATAATAATTATTAAATACATTGGGTTAAAACTTTGAATAATTTTAAAGATAAAGTCGTTCTAATTACAGGTGCCGGAAACGGCATTGGTCGCGCAACTGCGTTAGCGTTCGCTAAGCAACAAGCCAGTGTAGTGGTAGCTGATATTAACCTTGCTGACGGAGAAGAAACCGTGGCTCAAATTACGCAAGCTGGTGGCATTGCTACTTTCATACTTTGCGACGTAACAAAAGACCAGGATGTGAAAACATTAGTAGAGGGCACACTAGAAGCCTATGGACAATTGGATATAGCGTTTAATAATGCCGGGATTGAAATAGAACAAAGCAAATTAGCTGATGGTGAAGAAGATGTTTACGACAAAATAATGGAGGTAAATGTGAAAGGTGTTTGGCGCTGTATGAAATACCAAATTCCAGCCATGCTAAAGCAAGAAACGTCTTCTATTGTAAATACCGCCTCTATTGCTGGATTGGGTGCTGCGCCAAAAATGAGTGTTTACAGCGCCAGTAAGCACGCTGTTATTGGGTTAACTAAATCAGCTGCGGTGGAATATGGTAAAAAAGGATTACGAGTTAATGCTGTTTGCCCAGCTGTTATCGATACTGATATGTACCGCCGCGCAGCAGAACAGGATCCTCGTAAAGCTGAATATGTTAAAAACCTGCACCCAGTTGGTCGCATTGGACAAGCTGAAGAAATAGCCGCGGCCGTTTTATATTTATGCTCCGACCTAGCGGGCTTTACAACGGGTGTAGCCTTGCCAGTAGATGGTGGCGTTACCTGTATTTAATTTCACTTTAGACTAAAACTCCAGAACGCGATATACGGTGACGATATATCGCGTTTTTTTTACTCTCCTCCGCTACAACCCCCACCAAATCTCACTTTAAAGTTTGGAATAGCAATTGCTATATAGGTTTAATTCCTTTGAAGCAGCCGCTCATGAATAATCGAATTCCATTAAAAGAAATAGACACAACAACCAATAATATTGACATGCCTATTCAATACAATGTTGGCGAAGCTGTTGTTAATGCTAACAACTATAACCCGGCCATTAGATTAGCGTCGGGCTTGTATCAAAAACTAAGGCGTTTAGTAAACACTCCCCTGATCTTACTGTTTGTATTAGCCCCTTGGTTGACGATTAACAACGCCCCTATTTTACAAATGGACTTAACCAGCAGACAGTTGCATTTATTGGGTATTAATTTTTGGCCCGACGATTTATTAATTCTATTCTGGGTTGCATTAGCCAGCGCCTTTGCTTTATTTGCTACAGCTTCATTTGCAGGGCGGTTATGGTGTGGATTTACTTGCCCACAAACAGTATGGAGCATGATGTTTATTTGGGTAGAAGAAAAAATTGAAGGCTCACGTCATCATCGGTTAAAACAACAGAGCTTACCTTTTATGCAACGGGGGCTTGTGCGAATGATGATAAAACACAGTATATGGTTAATACTGGCATTTATTACTGGATTTACTTTTGTTGCCTTTTTTGAAACTGGGCCTAATTTATTTAACAATATTATCTCGGGTGAAATTGGTGCTGAAGTTGCTTTTTGGCTAATATTTTTTACCTCATTAACCTATATAAATGCAGGTTGGTTACGAGAACAAGTTTGCATACATATGTGCCCTTACGCTCGATTTCAATCGGTTATGCTAGATAGTAAAAGCCTAAAAGTAAGTTACGACAAAAAAAGAGGTGAGCCAAGAACCACGTTTGCTAAAGCCTTGAAGCGATCCCATAATGTGGACACTGATGCCGGTGCATGTGTTGATTGCGAACTGTGTATCCAAGTATGTCCAGTGGGCATAGATATTCGCCAAGGTATGCAATACGCCTGCATAGATTGTGGAGCCTGTATTGATGCCTGTGACGAGGTAATGGAAAAGGTAAATCAACCCAAAGGGCTTATTCGGTTTTCAAACGAATTAAACCAACACTGGACAGACTTATTTAAAAATAGAAAGAATTTAATTGGTTATAGCTTTTTAGTCATAATTTCTATTT
>JBLHVV010000180.1:0-3918 GCA_047628755.1 Crocinitomicaceae bacterium
CAGCTGTATTTTGGTTAGATTCTAACCGCGCTCATGATGCAAATTTGATTACAATCGTCGAAAGTTATCTTAAAGACTATGATCTCAGCGGTTTAGACATTTTAATTAAGACGCCTGTGGATGCTATTAATTTCACAATGGATAGAGTTAAGCGTGGCGAAGATACTGTATCTGTAACAGGTAATGTATTGCGTGACTATCTGACTGACTTATTTCCGATTTTAGAGTTAGGTACTAGTGCAAAAATGCTTTCTATAGTCCCATTACTTGCTGGCGGTGGTTTGTACGAAACTGGAGCAGGTGGTTCGGCTCCTAAGCATGCTCAACAACTGACGGAAGAAGGTCACTTACGCTGGGACTCTTTGGGTGAGTTTTTAGCGCTAGCGGTATCCTTAGAAGATTTAGGTAATAAAACGGGCAATCAAAAAGCTGTTGTTTTAGGTGATGCACTAAATGAAGCCACATCTAAGTTCTTAGATAATGACCGCTCTCCTTTAAGGACAGTTGGTCAGGTTGATAATCGTGGAAGTCATTTTTATCTTGCTTTATATTGGGCAGAATCATTAGCTGGGCAGGATACTGATGCTGAGTTGAAATTGATATTTACTGATGTGGCGCAGAAGCTAGAATCGTCTCGTTCAACCATTATCAGTGAGCTAAGCGAAGTGCAGGGCAGCAGTGTTGATATTGGTGGTTATTTCCATCCTGATATCGCTCTAATGGAGAAGGTAATGCGCCCAAGCTCTTCTCTTAATTCGATTATCAATGCGATCTAACTAATTTTAGTGTTTGCTTAGCTTGGAATTTATATTTCAGACATAAAAAAAGCCCGATTAAATCGGGCTTTTTTTGTGGAAGGTGGAACTTCACCATTCTCCTTCTAAGCTAATTTAAAGCTAAACACTTTCTGTTTCCCCTGTACCCAGCACTTTCTCAGCATTATCCACTTGCTTGTCATTATTTGGTGTGAGCATATCAAGAGGCGTTATATCTATCGCATGAGTGCCTGTGTCACTGGGTTTAGTATCAAATTGAACCGACTGACCAGCCTTTAATGTTTTATATCCTTCTGTTTGAATAGAAGAATAGTGAGCAAAAAGATCCTCTTCACCGTCGGTAGCTACAATAAAGCCGTAACCCTTGGCGTTATTAAACCATTTGACCTTCCCTGTTTGCATTTGATTTCTACTCCGAAAACAGACTTGTATTTATTATTATTGGAACCATATAGTCTTAGTAGTAAGACTCAGTTGCCGACCTAGTTATTGAAAGTTACATTGTGTTAATAATTCTTCCTTGTCAAGGGCGGATGCGGTATTTTTTAGAAAGCTAGTAGTAAAAAACAACAAGGTACGCAGAATGTTGAAAAATAACCTAACCTTATCTTTAGGTGATCACCATGACGATCAGGATCATGGGATCGCGGTGGCACCAGTAAAGCCAGAACTTAAGCGTCCTTCTCTATACAAAGTGATTATGTTAAATGATGACTTTACACCAATGGATTTTGTGATTGAGGTGCTTACTCGATACTTCATGATGGATATGGAGAAAGCGGCCCAAGTTATGCTTGCAGTACATACGCAAGGAAGTGCTGTATGCGGAATATATACAAAGGATATAGCTGAAACAAAAGCAGCGTACGTTGTTGCTTTTGCCAAAGAAAATCAACATCCGCTAATGTGCGATGTCATAGAAGTTAGTTAGAGGGAATACGTATATGTTAAATCGTGATTTAGAGTCCACTCTGAATACAGCTTTTAAAGAAGCTCGTGCAAAGCATCATGAATTCATGACCGTTGAGCACCTTTTGCTAGCATTGATTACAAACGATGCTGCTAAAGAGGTCCTTATTGCCTGCGGAGGAGAGCTTGATAGACTTACTAAAGACTTGCAGGACTTCGTTGATTCTACCACTCCTTTGTTACCCGAGGATGAAGTGGAGCGTGAAACTCAGCCTACCCTTGGTTTTCAGCGTGTCCTGCAGCGCGCTGTTTTCCATGTGCAGAGTTCTGGCAAGTCTGAGGTTACTGGTGCCAATGTGTTGGTTGCCATTTTTAGTGAGCAAGAAAGCCAAGCCGTTTATTTCCTTAAGCAACAGAATATAGCTCGTATCGATGTAGTTAACTTTATTAGTCACGGCATCTCTAAGCTTTCACAGGATCAAGATGAGTCTGAGGTAGAAGGCTTAGATGATGAATCAGCACAAGATTCTTCTCCCAGTGCGCTTGAGAACTATGCGGTAAACCTTAATAAAATGGCTAAAGAGGGCAAGATCGATCCGCTTATTGGCCGCGACGAAGAGCTTTTGCGTTGCATTCAGATATTGTCACGTCGAAGAAAAAATAACCCACTATTTGTTGGTGAACCCGGTGTAGGTAAAACTGCAATTGCAGAGGGTTTAGCAAAGCGCATTGTTGAACAAAAGATCCCAGAGATAATGAAAGACGCTGTTGTATACAGTTTAGATATGGGTGCGTTATTGGCTGGTACTAAATACCGAGGAGATTTTGAGAAACGCTTTAAAGGTTTACTGGCTGAGTTGAAGAAACAGCCTCATTCAATTTTATTCATTGATGAGATTCATACCATTATCGGAGCTGGTGCGGCATCGGGTGGTGTAATGGACGCTTCGAATCTGCTTAAGCCTTTATTGAGTGGCGGTGATTTGCGCTGCATGGGTTCAACTACTTTTTCTGAGTTCCGCGGGATCTTTGAAAAAGACAGTGCATTGGCTAGACGTTTTCAGAAAATTGACATATCAGAGCCAAATGTGGAGGACACCTATAAAATCTTGAAAGGTTTGAAATCACAATTCGAAGAGCATCACCATTTAAAATATACAGACAAAGCCTTAAGAGCTGCGTCTGAACTAGCTGATCGCTACATCCGCGATCGTAATATGCCTGATAAGGCAATTGATGTTATCGATGAAGCTGGAGCCAGCCAGCAATTGCTTGCTCCTAGTAAGCGTAAAAAAGTTATTCAGGTTTCTGATGTGGAGAAAGTGGTAGCAAAAATTGCACGGATTCCACCTAGGACAGTTAACTCAGATGATAAAAAATCTCTGCAAGACTTAGACAAAAACATGAAGATGATGGTGTATGGTCAGGATCTAGCCGTAACAACATTATCTAATGCGATTAAGTTATCTAGGGCTGGTCTTAAAGCCCCTGAGAAGCCTGTAGGTTCATTTTTGTTTGCTGGTCCCACTGGTGTTGGTAAAACCGAGGTTAGTCGCCAGCTAGCGCATATAATGGGAATGGAGTTAATTCGATTCGATATGTCTGAGTATATGGAATCTCATACGGTATCAAGATTGATTGGAGCACCACCTGGTTATGTTGGTTTTGATCAAGGCGGTTTATTAACAGAGGCTGTTAATAAAACACCACATTGCGTATTGCTATTGGATGAGGTTGAAAAAGCTCACCCAGACGTATTTAACTTGCTTTTACAGGTTATGGATCATGGTACTTTAACTGACAACAATGGCAGAAAAGCAGATTTCAGAAATGTGGTTTTAATAATGACTACTAATGCAGGAGCTGAGATTGGAAGTCGCCGTTCTATTGGTTTTAACGAACAAAATCATGCATCTGATTCCATGGAGGTCATTAAAAAATCTTTTACTCCTGAATTTAGGAATAGATTAGATGCGATCATCCAGTTCGATGCCCTAGGTAAGGATATTATTGGTCATGTAGTCGATAAATTCCTTGCTGAGCTTCAGACCCAACTTGACGATAAGAAAGTTGTTATTTATGCAACTGACGATGCCCGAGGCTGGATGGCGGAGCAAGGTTATGACCCACATATGGGTGCAAGACCAATGGCTAGATTGATTCAGGAGAAGGTTAAGAAGCCTCTTGCTGAAATGATCTTATTCGGGCAGCTTGCCGATAAAGGCGGTACCGT
>JBLHVV010000181.1:0-3886 GCA_047628755.1 Crocinitomicaceae bacterium
TTCTACTTGGATTAATGAGCTTGCGAGAATCTCGCTACCGTATAGACCAAACAATGTCTCTCTTAAAGAATCTATTTCACTAAAGTCACTTACATAGAATGTTACTTTTATCAGCTTTAGTCGAGCAATTGGAACACAAACAGCAACAAACTATTGGTGAGTTAGATATGCATCGTTTAAAAAACTCTTCTATTTATTGTCGTTAAATTAACGAGAATCCCATGCTAATAAAAAAATATTAACATGAGTATTCCCATTGTTATTCAAAAAAATTATTTCTGACCATCAATAAATTTATTATAATGACCAACCACACCGGCAGGATCTTCAACTTGAGGATAATGCCCAATGTTTTCCAGCACACCTAAATAATCTAGTCGACACTCCAGCTCTTTATAACGGGCCACCATATGCGCCCCAGAAACAGGATCAACCGATCCGTTGATTAACGCCAATGGAATTGTAGATTTTTGTAAAACGGCCACCCAGCGTTCTCGGTGTAATTTTCGGTCTCTCATATAAGTAATTAAATTATGAAAAATATGCTTACCGCCTTTTTCATTAATTAACTCCCAAAATATTTTAAGTTCTTGTTCTGTTGGCTTAGTTTGCTCACCAAATACCGAGCTAAATTTTGCGCTAAATTGCTTGTAACCAGCCAGTTTATTAACCAGTGAGCCTATTGGGCTTAATAATAATTTTTGCGTTAATATGGCTCGGTGTGTTTCAGGAAATAATCCCCCATTTAAAAAACAACATGACAGCCATTTACCTGCCCCTAGTCCTTCTTGCTGTCTTGCAAATAACTCCTGAGCCACGGTGTCACCGTAATCATGTGCCAATACGTGAAACTCATGTAAAGATTTGGCCTTTACCAGTGCTTCGACAATGTCGGCTTGGCCATGAATAGAATAAGTGCTTACATTAGGCTTGTCTGAGTAACCAAACCCCAACATGTCCAGTGTCACTAGGCGGAAGCGTGTTTTTAGTTGGTCCCAAACCCCATACCAGTCCCAACTGGAGGTGGGAAAGCCATGTATCAGCAATAACACAGGTAAATCACTCTCACCTTCGTCTTTAACAAATATTTCATGTCCCAGAAGTTCTAGCCATTCTCCGCTTGCCTTCCAGCTGGCAAGGTCTGTGTTTAAATTACCTGTATTTACAAGACTCATATTTACCTCCAATTAGTCATAGTGATTAACCAAAACACTGTCTTAAAGTATATGGATTAAAGTACATTTAATAAAACTGAACTTGACGTCTAGTTCAAGTTATAGCTATATTACTAAGAGTAACAGTTTAATAAACAGTAAAAATCGTCAATTTGAGCCAATTAATGAAAGCTATTCCAATGCAAGCCAGAGCCAAGCAAAAACGCTCCGCTTTAATTACAGCGGCAACCCAGTGTTTTATGACCCATGGCTATAACGACACTACGGCAAAGTTGGTGGCAAACTTAGCAGGCGTCGCAACTGGCACTTTTTATCAATATTTTGATAACAAAGAAGACATGCTGCGAGTGATTGCAAAACAGCGAATGGAAGATCTTTACAAGGAAGTGCCATCGGCAAAAGAACTGTTTGTACTGAGTGAGAAGGCCCAAAAAGACAGTAAAAAATCGGGTACCACTCAGCAGATATTTCACCATGTATTAGAGCTTATTTATGCCTTTCATGAACAAGCTCCAGAACTACATCAAGTATTAGAGCAACGGAAAGAGCTGGACTCAGAATTGGCTGAAATTTTAGGTCAAGGTGAAAACTTACTACAAGAACGAGTATTGATGTTTGTGCAAAGCTTCAATATTAAAAACACCGATGCGGTTGCGTTCAACCTATTCGGTATGGCTGAAGGCTTGGTTCATCGCCACGTTTTTGGTCGTCCTACTCAATCGAAAGCCGTCACACTGCAATTAGGCGCAGCTATGCTGGCAAGCTATTTCGACAACTTATAACAATGAAAGGTGCCCCAATGAATTCATTAGCAAAAGTCGATACGTTAATACAAAATGCAAAAATTTTTAACAATGGCGAACCCGCCATTGTTGAAGACATTGCAATAGCTGGCGGTGTAATTTTGGCTAGAGGGAAAAATCTCAACACCAAAAACGCCACTCGGGTAATTGACGGTAAAGGCAAATGGCTAATGCCGGGGCTGTTTGACATTCATACTCATTACGACCTAGAACTTGAAGTGGCTCCAGGGTTGCCAGAGTCGGTTAGACATGGGACCACCAGTGTCGTTATTGCTAACTGCAGTCTGGGTTTGTCGTTTGGAAATCAACGGGACGGAGAAATAGATCCTATTGTAGACTGCTTTGCTCGGGTAGAGAATTTACCAAAGTCGTTGCTACGCAGCTGCGCAGACAGCGTAGACTGGGACACACCAAAAGCGTACTTAGAACACTTAGAAAAACTTAACCTTGGACCAAATGTGGTAACGCTCGTACCCCACTCTATGCTGCGCATTGACGCGATGGGTTTTGATAACAGCATTAGTCGCGACCCAAATGAAAGCGAATTAAAAACCATGCAGACGAAATTAGGCGATGCATTAAAACTTGGCTACGCAGGATTCTCTACTGACGCCCTGCCATTCCATTACTTAGCTAATCAGCCCAATTGTGAAAAAACAATTCCTACTCAGTTTGCTAAATACAATGAGATTAAAAATCTGACTGACGTGGTGCGTGAAAACGGAGCACTGTGGCAAGCAACGCCGCCTAAAGACAGCGTGATTAATACCATAAAAACGTTTTTGCTAACCAGTGGCAGACTGCATAAAAAACCATTGCGTACAACGGTAGTAGCAGCATTAGATGTTTCTAATAACTGGAAAATATTACGTCTGGCTAAATTACTCGCCATTGTTTTAAATTCTAAAATTGTGCAAGGTAATTTCCATTTACAAGCTTTAGGTGCACCATTTAAAGTTTGGGCAGACGGCGCAATAACGCCCCTTTCGGAAGAAATTCCTGAGTTAAGAAAACTGAATGAAACCGACTTAGAAGATCGCGCAGCTAGGCTAACTATTCTTAGCGACTCAGAATACATTAAAACGTTCAAAGCTATGTGGCTTAAAGGCAAACAAGGCTGGGGACTGGCAAGACTAAAACGCATTATGAATCTTGAAGACTATGCTTTCAATCGTAATTTAAATGACATGATGATAGAAGGCTGCCCTATTGGTTATTGGGTTGGTATGAATATGCAACAACTGCTTGATCGTATTATTGCTATAAAGAGTGGTGAAATTCCTAATGACATCAATGATCAAGAACTAGAGGTTGTAAAACGTGACTTCTTCTGGATTAGCGATGAGGCTGACTTTATGTTGCAAATATTTAGAACCTTCGATCTTGATTTAAGCTGGAGTATTATTACCGCTAATCGCAATCCAAAAACTACACGGGAATTATTAATGAACCCGCTACTTATTCCTGGTTTTAACGACTGCGGTGCACATTTAACTAACATGGCTTTTTATGATGTTAATTTACGCAGCCTTAAACTTGCATCTAGCGGTGGAGATAAAGACATTACTTATTTGGTAAAACGATTAACAAAAGACGCTGCTGATTTATTTGGTGTTAAAGCCGGTACTATTAACGAAGGTGATACAGCCGATTTAATACTGGTAGACCCAGAAGCACTTGCGAACTATGACGGTGAGGCCAATGTTATTCGACAGTTCCGCAAAGCATATAATAATGACCAATTGGTTAACCGGTCAGATGGTGTTGTACCGTTAGTCATGATTGCTGGGAATGTGGCCTGGGAGAACGATGACTTTAATGGTGAGTTAGGTGAAAAACCCATGGGTCGTCTACTTCGATCTTCTGCTATGTAGTTAATATAAATTATTTAATTAATATAAGTTATTT
>JBLHVV010000182.1:0-3654 GCA_047628755.1 Crocinitomicaceae bacterium
TTCATCTATCTTTTTGATAATAGTTAGGTGATGAGTGCCTTGTTTCATATCTTCTAAACTGACAAAAGCAAATAAGCCAAACTGACCAGTAATAGCATGGTCAATTTTAATAAAGTTGCTTGAGATAGCACGATCATTTAAAAATAAACTGATACTTGTTGCATAGCAGTCTAAATCTTCACGCCATATAATCTGTTGTAATGTGTCGTCTAGGTTTTTGGTATCTCTTTCATTTAGCTCGCAAGTTTCTGCCATTGTTTTTGTTTCATATTTTAATATGGGAACAAAAAGTGACAGAGCCTGATTTGATACTATTTTGGATTGTATTTCCGGCCCTAGCAAGAATGTTTTTTCTGTATTGTTGCTAAGATAGTGCTCAGGGTAAATTCTAGTTTCGTCTTGTGGTACATCCGTTCTTATAAGGTACAAATAATTCGACTGTATTAGTTGTAATATTGCCAGGCCAAAACCACATACCACCATTATTTTAAGCGTATTTATAATCGCAGGCTTCTGCTTGTAGTTTGAGGAAAACATCATCATGGTCTGAAGTAGATATTTATAAAAAGGACCGTAAAAAACTTTAGAATTCCAAATCGCAATGCGAAACAGCCAAGTTTGCACTTCTACATTTTGTTTATACTTTTTGATATTAGCAACTATGGAGACTATCGAAGAAAACAGTATGAAAACTGCGAACACTATACCAATTATAAACAGGGTAGTTGACGGCAGATAAGCGCTTACGAAACTATATACTGTTAATACAAATGCACCTGCCAAGGCTACATAAAGATAGTAAATCAGCCCTGCAAATGAAGCAGAAAAAATAACGCTGCAAATTTCATCCAGCGTCTTAATAGTCGCAGGTATTTTAGGCAAATATTCTGACATTTTTTTATTATAAATCTCAGAATATTGACCTTCTTTAATACTGTAGTCAGGAAAGACTGAATTGAGTCCAATTAAGCCAATCCAATAGGCCCTAAGACTAAAGTGAATAACAAAAAAGGCTCCCAAAATCCCTAATGCAATATAGCCAAAGACACTAATCATATAGCCGATATAGTATTGTTCGGGATGCAAATTGTTGATAAAAAAGTCAACCCCCCAGCTAAGTAATGAAAATGCTTTCATTATGGCGAATATCGATGCAGCAGAAATCAGTAGTTCAGCTTCCCAGCTATCGTCTTTTAAGCGCTGCAGCCATGAATGGGGTTGCTCATTTTCCATATTTCTGTCCTATAAATTGAGTTTTTTAAAGGGACTAAAAAATCAATTTTATCGTAGCATGATTTTTTGTACATACTCGATTAATTCACTAGGGTAGCGGGTAGTAAAAAGCGAAGCAGAATAGATATACTGATGACTCATTGATGACCTTGGTGATTTTAGTTATACGGGCAATAACCTGAGGTAAAAAAACTTTGTAGTCTGCATGTTAGAATATTAGTAAGGGTGGCTTGGTAAATAGCTCTTGGTAAATAGCTTGGTAAATGATTCGTTTCTATATTTTTGGCCTGTCAACATGTGTAAAAAACCCTATATTTTAAAAGTGTAAAAAATCCTGACAGTCTGCTTACGAAGTAAATTCGAGATACAAAACAGGCTATAAATTAGATGCAGTACGGACCTGTTTGGTATTTTTTTGCCTGTAAGATTTACCTAGTAATGAGATTAACCTGCATTATTTACTACAATCTGATCTTTATCTTTTCTCAGTATAGCGAAGCGCTCTGTGGTTCAATTTTGTTCTTTTATCTATTTACCCGTTTCTATCTACTGCCGTTTGTTTACTGTTTAGGCTTAATCCGCAAAAAACTTGCGAAGCGAGGAATACCTTTCGCTGTAAGGCCGTAATACTTAAATGTTATTATCGTGCCTATTGATGGAGGATCCCGCCGCTGTATGTCAGAAAACCCTGAACCTATTTTAAATTGTATGCCGTTGTCAAACTCACCCAATTCAATCAGCTCAACTAACAAAGAGCCCATCATATATTTGTACTTTCCTTTGCCTGGATAATGGGCCATCACTCGGGCTTCGGCATCCTGATGTTTTTTTAACTTAAGCAAATTAGCGCTTCTACCATCGTGATAATAAGCAGCCTGATGATTTAACATCAGGCCTTCTGCACCTTGTGCGACCATGTCATCTAATTTGAGCATCAGTTGAATTCGATTTGCCAATTTAAATTGTGGGATCACTTGTAAATAGGGGCTGGCAACGGCATCTACTAAAAGCTGCATCTCCGTCAAACGCTGGCTAAAATTACCTTTATGTTTAGGTAAATCAAACAACATAAATTTGATGTTTTTCCAGCCCTCGTTAGGTGTTTTGCGTAATACAATAGAAGCCGTTTTTTCAAAGCTGTTACGGGCCAACCATAATTCACCATCCAAAGTTTGAGGTGGAAAATTTTTTACAAACCAGGTTGGCGCGTTAATGGTATTGCCATTGCGTGTTATCAACGCCGTACCGTTCCAACGACCACGAATACCATCCAGCTTTTCGCTGATCCAGTAGACTTTTACCTCTATGTCATCTTGGTACATACGGGCTAATTGTTGGGGGGAGGCTATTTTGGGAGTGGCAGCTGAGTTGAGCTGATTAGCAGAACAAAACGTAGAGGATGAAGACAGCAATACAATAATCAACAAACCCCAAAGGTGAATAGGCGATAACATATTCGGTGCATTCCATGTCGGTATATACCTTCAAGCCTAGTGTAAAATTATAAATCGGTAAAATTTTATCGTAACTCAATGAGTTCATAAGTCTGTGAGGTCAGAATACGTTTCATTCCACTTTAGTATTAAATAGCAGCATTAATGGATCAGCCACGTTTACCTCTTGAATGTTTTATATATTAACTGCAGGTAAATAATAGTTATTGTGTCACCGTCTGATAAACATCTGCGTTTAAACTATCTGTAGAGTGGTAAAGCAGGCCTTGGCTCGAAAGGTCAAAATGATAACTACCGGTTTTTATTACCTCTTTGGCAGGCTGATTTAATGTTTCTTTAAGCATTAAATCATATTGTCCATTAGTGAAATTTTGCCAGGCCCATCTAGTGCCCTCTTTTTTCAAATTAAATTGACGACCATTTAAAAAACTCACTTCATTAAGTTCTTTATCTTGTAATGGTTTTTGGTTATCGGTGACAAATAAATCACCGTTTTGCGCTTGCCATAACACATCATCTGGATTGGCCGAATATTTAATATACGCCCACTTTTTTTCTTCATATGAAACTTGGTGCGTCTTCAAATCGTAATAATTAACGCGCCAAGCATTTTTGCTTTTAGTGCTGTAGGCAATAATCTGCTCACTTTTCCAAGATACCCCGCGAATTTCAACTTGAGGTATTTTTAGAACTTCTGAATCACCGGTTTTGCTATCAATTAAATATATTTGGTTGAGTGCCAGCCCAAGAAGATAGTCGCCACTGGCAGACCACAAAAGATCGATTATGTGTCGGCTATCATTAAATTGAGTCAGTTTGGTTAATTGTTTACCTTGTTTGTCGGTAAGCCATATCTCCTCATTGCCGGTGCTTAAACCGATATAAGCTATCTGATTATTATGAGGTGAAAATACGGCGAGTCTATCGTCAACAGACGTGTTGGCAACAAAAATATCGGATTGGGTTT
>JBLHVV010000183.1:0-3624 GCA_047628755.1 Crocinitomicaceae bacterium
CGTTTACGAGGACACTCATTCTAAGCACACCCCAATACCGGAAGCGATGAACGCATATCAGGTATTTATTCCGCCTGATTAACATGACTGTACTAATAAACCATTGTTAGTACGATCACACCCTCGTGGCTTTTCTTTTAACATCCGTTAAGTAAATGCAGGATTGTTTTTTAGTGCGGCATAAGGGCGAATTGCCCGTTCTCGCATTCTCTTGTTTTATTTTTTATTAAACTGCAACGGTATCGACTGCGTTTCTTTAACCTCTTCCATCACTATATAGCTTTTAGAATTTTTGACCCCTGGCAAGGTCAGTAGCATATCTCCCAGTAATGCTCTGTATTCAGACATGTCGTTAATGCGCGCTTTAATCAAATAGTCAGCGTCGCCTGAAACAAGGTGACATTCCATAATGTAAGGCAGCTGGCCCACGGCTTTGTTAAATTCTGCAAAAGCGTCTGGCGACTGGTAAGAAAGAGAAATTTCAACAAATACCAGCATGGCGCAGTTCAATATTTGAGGATTTAATTTGGCGTAGTAGCCTTCAATAAAGCCTTCTTTTTCTAGGCGCTTAATCCTTTCGATACATGGGGTAGAGCTTAGCCCTACTTTGTCTGCGAGGTCCACGTAGCTTATTCGACCGTCTGACTGTAAAGCCGACAAAATGCTTAAATCTAAGCGGTCTAAAGGGCGTTTTTTAGAATCTATCATTTTAGGCTATTCCACTAATTATATTTACTTTGTCAATATAATCCCCTGCTTTTTAAAAAATTACAAAGTTTATTACTTGCAAAAATCATTTATTATAGCCTTATCAACCTAAATGGCATTTTAAAGGCAGCATCATGCATACATTCATTCTTGGCAGCGGCGTTTTAGGGGTGGCCAGTGCTTGGTACTTAGCTAAGGCTGGGCATCAAGTTACTGTTATTGACCGTCAATCTGGCGTGGCTGAAGAAACCAGCCGTGGCAACGCCGGTATGATCTCTCCTGGGTATGCCACTCCTTGGGCGGCCCCGGGTGTTCCTTTAAAAGCCATTAAGTGGCTATTACAAGACCTTGCGCCACTTATGATTAAGTATCGCGAGCTAGATACTCATACGCTTGTCTGGATGGCTAAAATGATTGGCAACTGCAATCAAAAGTCTTACCACATTAATAAAGAACGCATGATGCGCGTTGCGGAATACAGTCGCGACTGCTTTAAACAATTGCGTACTGAAATAGACATTGATTACGACCAACAACAAAAAGGCACGTTGCAAGTTTTTAGAACACACAAACAGTTAGACGGTTTGTATAAAGATACTCAAGTGCTAACCGAATGCGGCGTGCCGTTTTCGCAGTTAACGACTGAAGGCTGTTTTCAATATGAGCCTGCGTTAAAAAATGTTAGAGAAAAAATTGTGGGTGGCTTGCACTTACCTGGCGACGAAACTGGCGACTGCTATAAATTTACTACGGCCCTTGCTAAAGAGTGCGAAAAGCTAGGGGTTAAATTTATTATGAATACCAACATTAGCCACCTAAACCATCACAATGGAAAAATCACCAGTGTGACTACCGACAATGGGGACTTTGTTGGTGATAATTTCTTAGTCGCGCTGGGCAGTTATTCAACACAATTATTAAAGTCCATTGATATTAAGTTACCGGTTTATCCTATTAAGGGTTATTCGCTAACGCTGCCCATAGAAAATGAAAGCTGCGCACCGGTTTCTACTGTAATGGACGAAACATATAAAATTGCAGTGACGCGTTTTAACGATCGAATTCGCGTGGGGGGAACCGCCGAAATTGCGTCATACAATTTAGAGCTAAAAAATAAACGTCGAGACAATGTAGAGTTTGTAGTCAACGATTTATTTCCTGGTGCTGCAAACGTCGCCAAGGCTGAATTTTGGACTGGCTTACGCCCAATGACACCAGACAGCACCCCTATTTTGGGCGGTACAAAATTTTCTAATTTATTTTTAAATACTGGTCATGGAACACTGGGTTGGACCATGTCATTAGGTTCGGGGAAGTTTATGGCTGACATTATGAGTAATAAAGCCACCGACATAAGCCCCGAAGGTTTGTCGCTAGACCGTTATTACGGTTAGCCATTAATTCTGATCATAATTGACAACTACAGCTAAACAAATAGCTGACCAAACAGGACAAGCAACATGGGAAGAGCCGCCACTGCCACTATTAATTTTGACGCTCTGCGTCACAACTATCGCTTGGCCAAAAAAGCGTCTAACGGCAGCAAGGCTGTGGCCATTGTAAAAGCCGATGCTTATGGTCATGGTGCAGTTATGGTGGCCCGCGCACTGGCCAACGAAGCCGATGCGTTTGGGGTTGCATGCATTGAAGAAGCCGTTGAGCTTAGAGACGCTGGTATTAAAAATCCTATTCTTTTACTAGAAGGATTTTTTACTGAAGACGAGCTCAAGATAATCAGCGAGCGTAATTTATGGACCGCCATTCATAGCCACGAGCAAATAGAAACGATCAGCCAGCAACGTCTTTGCAAACCAATTAATGCCTGGTTAAAAATGAATACGGGTATGCATCGCCTTGGTATTCAACCTGAAGACTATGAAGCGGCATATTTAAAATTAAAGCACTTACCGCAGGTTAGTCATGTGGTGCTAATGACACATTTTTCTTGCGCCGATGAAATTGTTAACACAGAAACTGCGTCTCAAATTTCAATATTTAATAACGCCACAAAAAATATTCAAGCTGAAAAAAGCCTGGCAAATTCTGCTGGTACTCTGGCCCATGAAAACAGCCATAGCGATTGGCAGCGCCCAGGAATAATGCTGTACGGTGCAACGCCATTTTCTCATTCTCATAAATGGGCTGACCAGCTAAAGTCAGTTATGACGTTAACATCAGAAGTTATTGCCATTCATAACTTAGAAAAAGGCCAAGCGGTGGGTTACAGTAAAGCGTTTGTATGCGAGCAATTTACAAAAGTTGGAACGGTGGCAATTGGCTACGCCGACGGTTATCCAAGACATGCCAAGCCCGGAACCCCAGTGATGGTAAACGGCATACAAACCACTATTTTAGGCCGTGTTTCAATGGATATGTTGGCGGTAGATTTAACCCATATTGAAAATGCCGCTGTAGGTGCCAAGGTAGAATTATGGGGAGACAAACTTAAGGCCTCTGATATTGCCGTTTATTGCGATACCATTTCGTATACTCTGTTTACAGGTATTAGTCGCAGAGTGCATAAGGTGCATAAAAATATCATTAATTTAAATACTCTAGGCCCCCAACACCCACCGGCAGAAATAACAGAGGCCATTGCCAGTTAAGTTCAATTTAAATTTTAGGCACAAAAAAAGGGCTTTCGCCCTTTTTTTGGTTTCTTTCATGCGGCTTATTATTTTGCTTGTGTTTCGCTGTAACCGTATATGGCGTCTGTTAACGCTTCTACGTTTACATCGCTCACACCAGACTGAGCTGTAAGCCATGTTTCAAGTGCGCCACGGTCTTCGTCTGTGTTGCAACCATAACGATTTGGCGAGGTGATATAACCACCAAAGTTATCTTTGGTGCCGCCGCCACTGAACATCATGTTGCTGTCTTCTAAAAAGGTTAAAAGATCAGAAAAAAAGTCATTTA
>JBLHVV010000184.1:0-3584 GCA_047628755.1 Crocinitomicaceae bacterium
TTAGTTAAGGAAGATAAAGACTCTTACCTCGATCGATATCAACAAGATAGATCATTAGCTTACGGTGTATTAGAAATAGATTTAACAGACCGTACTTTGTTAACGCTGGGTCACAACACTCAAGTAAATAATACCAAGGGAGCAATGTGGGGAGCATTACCGCTTGTCTATAGTGACGGCACACCTACTAATTATGACCGATCTACCAGTTCAGCTGCCGACTGGTCATATTTTGATTCCACAGAGCAACGCACATTTACAGAGCTTAGTCATACATTTAATAATGGTTGGAGCGTCAATGCTGCCATTAATTATGTTGAATTAGAAACCGATTCGTACTTATTTTATGTAGGTGATAAACCGGATATAACAACTGGTATAGGGGTTTATGCCGCTTATTTAAGTGAATACGATGTAAATGAATGGCAAGGTATGGCTGAAGTATACGCTGCGGGTCCATTTCAAGCATTTGGACAAGTTCATGAATTAGTTGTTGGCTCAAGTTATAGCAAGGTAAAAATTACCCAGCTTTCTTCTTATGGCGACGGAACTTTTGGTGGCAGTTATTCCACATTGATAGATTTAACAACATTTGATGGTAACTATCCAAGGCCCGAATTTAATGATTCTTCAAGTGGTGGGTCATGGGACAGTAGTGAGCAGGCTTTTTATGCCACAGGCAAGCTTCAGGTATCAGATAATAATTTAGTTATTGCAGGTGCTCGCGCAAGTAAGTGGGTAAGCGAGGGAGAGGCTTATGGAGCCAAGCGTGACAGTAACAGCAACGTTATTTTACCTTATCTAGGACTGATTCATGATATATCAAATGAAGTATCTGCCTACACAAGTTATACCGAAACATTTGTTCCTCAGTCTGAAGTTAATAATAATTTCAAACGCTTAGATCCTAAGACAGGACGTAATTTTGAATTAGGCATTAAATCTGAATTTGGGATTTTAAACGCCAGTTTTTCGGCTTTTAAAACAGAGCAAGACAACGTTGCCGTGTTGGCTGGTAATGTGGGAGGGATTAATGTTTATACTCCCGAAGATGGTATTAGCAGTCAGGGAGTAGAAATTGATTTATTTGGACAAATCAATGACCTGACAAATATTTCTACTGGTGCAACAATTTTAAGTATCAAAGACTCTGACGGCAAGCAAACCAATCTATATACACCAGAAAAATCAGCTAATTTAGCGGTAAGCTATCAGCTTAATTCCAAGCTTCAAGTTGGCGCTACGGCTGACTGGCAAAGTAAAATTAGTGGGACTGTAAAGCAGCGTAGTTACACACTATTAGGTGCTATGGCTCGCTATGATATCTCGTCTTCTTTAAGTACTCAGTTGGTTGTTAATAATCTAACAAATGAAAAATATATTAACAGTTTGAAGTGGTCTCAAGGCTTTTATGGTGCACCACTGGGTGTAGTTGCTTCGATATCTTTGGATTTATAAAAGATACTTAAGGATTAAGTCTATCAGGCTGAAAAGCCTGATTTTAGTTTTTATAATTTAATTTTTATTTTTAGGAATTACCTCTTGATTGAAACATTAATAGCGATAGTGGTCTGCGCTTTTTCAGTTTTTTTAATATTATTTATTTGGAAATACCAGGGTCCAATATCATTAAAAATACCAATGGTCAGTATTACTTTAAGTTTAGCAATATTTACTTGGACATATTTTTATTCATGGGAGTTTTCAGTCGTTTATGCATTATGCTTTATTGCAATAATTTCATGGATAGTGATTTTATTAAAAAGAAAAACCCCTCTTTTAAAAGATAAAGGACGACCTTATTTAAAAAGTAATTTTTCAATTTATGTGTTTTTTAAAATTATAACTCTAAGCTTTCTTTCCGTTTTATTTGCAGGAAGTATCTCTGCTTGTATCGCATTGAGCTTACCTATGTACTCAGATTTTGAGCTTGGTAACAGCTTAGTTTCTGGGTTATTTCTTTTTTTATTAATTTGGCCGTTTAGTATAGTTTGGGTTCTATCTAGAGCTAACTTAGTAAAACTTACCGTTGTTAGTAGTGTGTTTGCAATTCTATCAGTTTCATCTGTTTATTTAGGAACGGTTTAAATGGAGATTAAACTCAATACTTTAACTGTTAAGTCAGGGCTTAAAGCTCATTCATTGATCGGATTATTTTCAGCGGGTTTGTTATATTTAATTGCAGTGTCTGGGTCATTAAGTGTGTTTTTTGAAGAGTTTGATCGATGGGAACAACCTAATGTCCCAGAATACAAAATATTTTCACCAGAAAAAATGAAAACCGCCGTTGATGAATATATTAATCGTGTAGGAGAAATTCCAAAAAGTCTATATATAGTATTGCCAACTGAGGGGTTTCCTCGTACTCACATCACAGATGGTGAGACAGAATGGTATTTAGCTGAAAGTGGTGAGTTCATGCAATCACCAGACGTCCCTTGGACAACCTTTATTCGTGAGCTGCATGGACATTTAACTTTACCTCATACTTTAGGAATGAGTATTGTAGGAATAATGGGAGTTTTATGTTTAGCATTAATTATTTCGGGGGTTATTGCTCATCCAAGTATTTTTAAAGATGCTTTTTTATGGCGAGTAGGAAAAACATCACGAGTTCAGCAAATGGACCTTCATAATCGATTAGGTGTTTGGGGTTTACCATTTCATTTCATGATCGCTATTAGCGGTGCTTTTATGGGATTTGGCGGCATATTTATGGCTATCACATCTTATGTCATATTCAGTGGTGACCCACAAGAAGTAGTGGATGCCATATATGGAAAAGACCCTGTCATTGCTCATCAAACATTAGAAGTAAATTATACTCAAGCGTTTGCAACGTTAAAACAGAGGCAGCCAGAAGTTACACCTATATATATGGTGTTACATAATGCTGGTAAACCAGAACAGTTATTAGAAGTTGCAGCAACCTCACCAGGTAGATTATCTTACTCAGAAATCTATCGATTCAATTCGAAAGGTGAATGGGTAAACCAGCAAGGATTAATTAACGGGCCCATCGGCGGTCAATTTGCATATTCTATGTATCGGCTTCATTTTGGCCACTATCACAGTAATTGGGTAAAACTACTTTATGGAATAATGGGAATTGCATTTACCTTTTTAATCGTTTCTGGAATTAATATTTGGTTAGCGCGTAGAAAATATCAAACATGGGTAAACTCTTTATGGAATGGCTGGGTAATGGGGACATTAATTGCATTTGCATCATCTTGTTGGATGCGGTTTATAGGTTTTAATCCAGAAACTGTATTTTTCTCAACGTTAGGGGCCACTGTATTAACTTCAATACTTGGAAAAGGTCACATGAAAATAACGAATGCCTTTTATGTAGCCCTAGCAATTAATATACTGCTGATACCAATCGTTCACGCAATTAATTTTAATTTCTTAGCATTAGATTCAATGCAATACGCTATATACACAGCCGTCATTCTATTTGGAATAGGATTAACTGGGATAACATATAAAAGGATTCGGACCTATAGATAGATATTGAGATACCCATAAATATTGACGCGTATTATTTTTATTATATTAATTTGATTGACTAGAGTGAGAGC
>JBLHVV010000185.1:0-3548 GCA_047628755.1 Crocinitomicaceae bacterium
TGAGAGCTGGATACCAGATAGTTAGTTCCTAACTTCTGATAAGACTAGAGTTTTTGTGGTTATCCATTTTGCCGTTAATTAATAAACTATTATCACAAACTGACGAGTTACATTTTCGGCCTTTTTAAAAGCGGCAATTTGCAGTTGGTTTTCGCCACGACCTAATCGTACTTTAATTTAAAAGTGTATTGTGTATTCAAAAAGACCAAGGAATACATCACCGTCTTCATTAACTACATGGATTTTTTTCATGCCCATGTCTGAATCAGATGCCATACCACGAATAAAAATTATTTTTTTTATCACTGCTTACAGATAATTCCAACACGTCTAATATTGGACCTTATTGATCTGGGAAGCTGTTAGCATAAAATTTATCAGTCACTGCTCGCTTTTCATCAGTGTCGCTAAAGCCATCCCCCCCTCACTGTCAATATCTTGATCGTGATTCTTAGCTTGACTGAAAGAGCTGGCTGGCGCTCAAGATGGAAGCAGTAAAAGACAAATTCACCCATAAGTTAGCTACTTTATTATTATTTTTTTTAATTGTAAAAAGTACATTAATAAAGTCATTCGAACAGCTAGACTTTAGCTGCCTTAAACTGGATGTTATGATTCAAAACGGCTGATTTGTTTTTTTCCTGAGACTGCAGTTCAACAATCTTTGTTTGTCTTGACACAATACATTCTTGATAGGCTACTTTAATGCGCATTTGAGTCTCTCCAACTGGCTCGACAATGGCGGCTTCCCATTGCTCAAACAGCCAAACCTCGCGCTCAAGCTTTTCAATAAGCTCTTTGATATTATTATCCATCTATTCCTCTATACAGCTAAATCGAGTTCATTCCATTAATAGACGGGATTGTATGCTTCGGAGAGTAAAAATCAACTAACTTAGCAAAGCGGTAAAATATCTAATCAATTCACATTAAAACTGTGCGCTACCAAAAGCCATGACCATGCTTGAGCTGTTATTTACCTGGTGATTTTAATTCTGTAGAGCATTGTACTGGGCGATTTTTATCATTAACAATGATGCCCGCAACTTGCTTGCCTGAATTATTCTTTTGAGGACGCACTAATAAAAAACCGTCTGCACAGAATGCTTCTTTATTAGATGATTTAGACGATATTTTAGTCGACCCGTCAATGCCAATAGCCATAAGTTTGAAGGTCTCGATAACGTTCTTATCGTCTTTTACGGAATGCACTATGTAGCCCTTCCAGTCCAGCATGAATACCGATACCGCAAACGCTACAATGGCGGAAATAATAGCGACTTTTATGTCTCGTTCTGTTAACTGCATAGTAAAAATTATCCTGACTAATTGTGAGCTGCTATTCACCCCAGTAGGGCATCAATTCTTGCTCGATATCTAAATGACTTAAAATTCTAGCCACCATAAAATCTACTAGGTCTTCTATAGTTTTTGGTTGATGATAAAACCCAGGGCTGGCTGGCATAATAGTAACCCCCATATTCGCTAGCTTGAGCATATTTTCTAAATGGACAGGGCTGTATGGTGTTTCTCTTAACACCATTATTAATGGACGTTTTTCTTTTAAAGCCACGTCTGCGGCCCTTTCAATTAACGTATTGCTGGCACCTGTCGCAATGGCACTTAAGGTGCTGGTACTGCATGGGCAAACTACCATGGGTCCATTTCTGCCTGAGCCACTAGCCACCGGCGCAAACCATTGCTCGCGACCAAACACTTGTATTTGATGTTCTTTGGCGTCAAACATTTCGGTTAAGTGGACCTGCATTTTTTGCGGCGTACCAGGTAACTTAGCATCCGTTTCGGTTGCAAATACCACCTGCGCCGCCTTGCTTACCATTACATAAACAGTTCGTTCAGCGGCCACTAAGCATTGCAGTAATCTCAATGCGTAAGGAGCACCAGATGCACCAGTAATGGCTAATGTAATTGGCTTGTGTTCTGTTTTCATATTGCTTTGCTTGTTTTCGCTCACGGGGTGAGCTCCTTCTTGGTTCAAATCTTTATCGCTCACGGTGTGAGCTCCTACTTAGCTTCAACTTTTTAACGCACCTGCCAACTTTTGGTGTATTCCACCAAAACCACCGTTACTCATTAATACAATGGCGTCGCCAGCTTGCGCGTGGTCTACAAGGTGTTGGATTATAGCGTCTATGTCGTCAAACAAAACGGATTTGTGCCCTTGCTTGTTACATTCAGACACTACTGACTCCATATCCCAGTTTAAGCCTTTTGGCTGAAACCAAATAATCTCATCGGCGTCTTCTACCGACGCAGGCAGTGTGGCCTTGTGTACACCCATACGCATAGTATTGGATCTTGGTTCAATAACGGCCCATACACGCTTGTATTTTCCAGTGCGCTTTATTCCAGCTAAGGTACTTTTAATGGCTGTTGGATGATGGGCAAAATCGTCATAAGCCTCAATGCCACCTTCGTTGGCTACTAGCTCCATGCGACGCTTAACCCCTTCAAACTTATTCAATGCGGCAGTGGCGTCTGCTGGTAGAATTCCCACATGGTAAGCTGCTGCAATGCATGCCAATGCGTTCATTACGTTGTGCTGGCCCGTTTGCGTCCAGTTAACCTCACCCGCCTTTTCACCTTCGTGTAAAACGGTAAAATGGGAGCCTGCTTGATCAATTAATTCATAGCCCCAATCTTTACCAATCACCTTAGTCGGCGTCCAGCATCCTTGATCTAGGGTATCTTTTATATGTACCTCAGACTCAGGGTAAATGATCTGGCCATCACTCGGAATGGTTCGTACAAGGTGGTGGAATTGTGTTTTTATGGCTTCTATATCTTTAAATATATCGGCGTGATCGAACTCTAGATTGTTTAAGATTACCGTTCGGCCATGGTAATGGACAAATTTTGAACGCTTATCAAAAAAAGCGCTGTCGTACTCATCAGCTTCTACAATAAAAAAGTCGCTCTTGCCTAAACGAGCCGAAACACCAAAGTTTTTAGGCACACCACCTATTAAAAAACCCGGCTCAAAGCCGCAATCTTCTAGTACCCAGGTGAGCATACTGGTGGTGGTGGTCTTACCGTGGGTGCCGGCTACCGCCATAACCCATTTATCTTTTAGTATGAAGTCAGAAAGATAAGCAGGTCCCGAGGTATAAGGAATTTGCTTATTAAGCACATATTCAACCGCTTCGTTGCCTCGACTCATGGCATTTCCAATCACGACTAGGTCTGGAGCTGGATTTAACTGTTGGACACTAAAACCCTGCGTAATGACAATACCCGCATTTTCTAACTGGGTGCTCATAGGTGGATACACATTTTGATCGCAACCTGTGACCTTATGCCCTTGTGCCACAGCCAACTGGGCTAGCGACCCCATAAATGTGCCGCAAATACCTAAAATATGAATATGCATGGTGTTTTTATCGCTTTTTTATTTATGCCCCTATTAAAAACCAATCGCACAGTAATTGGTAGGCGGTATGCCTTTTATATAGTGGGATCTTCAAACGCTACTTCAGCTGGTCAATCAATTGTCTTTAGTAAGGCTTGCAGATGTGCAACAAAATCAA
>JBLHVV010000186.1:0-3381 GCA_047628755.1 Crocinitomicaceae bacterium
TTTCAAAGAGCCTACGTATTTAGACGTTCAGTTAAATATTTACTTTAATGTGTCCAAGTACCAGATCAGCACACACTAAAATGAGTAAGCTTTAAGTTACAGAAGATACAAACCTTAAAGGTTAAAATGACTCCTGAGCAAGTGTCACTTTACCATTTAATCCAATAACGACGATGTAACTTTCACCAGCATTAGCTATTTGACAAAAATTTGATTCATTATCATTAATAATATCTAAATCGGCACAGTTATCAAAGTTAAACGCCGCTGTTATTTCACCTTTAACAGCAGCAACCAAAGAGGTATCACTAGTACCTACAAAAATATTTTGGTCGATCGTAGAAAAGAATCGTATTGCATAATTATCGCTACTTGGATTACTGAAAGCACTTACAATACTTAATGAATATTTATTGTTATCGAGCCAAGAAATTCCTGAGTAAGCTTTATCATTTTCAATAGTAAAAGTTATTTTATCTTTTTTGCTTAGGCTAACTGAATCTGTAATAGCTAATTCCGAGCGGCTAAGGTGCTCATTCCACTTGTAAGTATATGGCTCTGAAACGTCTTCTTCAAGAATGCTAGCGACCTCATACTCACTAGAATATATCTCATCTGTGATGCCTAAAGGGCGGGAATAAAAATTCACCATGTCATTCGTAGCATTAATAAATGTGAATATTGAACTTCTGTTTTTTCCCGCTGCCTTTATGTCTTCTCCAATTTCACAAAGTATTTTATCAGCACCACCACAGCCTGCCAAAAACATACTCAATATTGTTGTACTCATCATTGTTTTAAAATTAACTTTTTTCATAATACTTTTACCTTTTATAAACATTGCAGGGAGTTTATATAAGTTGAGTCAGTATATATGTAGCGATTACACGACGGTATGTGACGCTTTGTGACAATAGAAATTATTGTTTGGTTATAGGCCAACTCAATAGGAATTTTGCTCCACCTAGAGAAGAGTCGGACAATATTACTTCTCCGTTATGCAATTGCATGATCTGTTTAACGATTGCTAAGCCTAAGCCATGCCCTGAATTACTATCACGTTGTTCATTATCAATCTGTTTAAAGGGAATAAATACATCTTCCCATTCACTAGAGGGAATACCTAGTCCATCATCTTCAACGCAGATAAAATAATCTGTATTGTCTTGATAAAATTGAATTGAAATTTTTGAAGTAGCATAGTGACTTGCATTCACAATCAAATTATTGATTGCTCTGATCATTGCCCTTTTATCTATATAAACTTCTAGATCTAACAGTGAAGAATTGGCTGAAAAATCAATACCGATATCATTAATCTCTAGAGCAAAACAGTCAATTTCATACTGAATTTTTTGTGCTAAATTAGTTAGATTAAAATTGGTTAAATCAACCGCGCTTGTATACCGAGATAAAAGTAACGTTTGGTTTATCAACTGGTCTAGATCATTAATACTTGTATCTATTGCTTCGAAATATGTTGCCTTTTCTTCTTTTGATGCGTCATCAGACCTTACCATTTCAAACGCAAATCTCAGTCTGTATAGAGGCGTACGTAAATCATGTGCTATTGCACGAGTTAATTGCTTTTGGCTTAAGAACAACGACTCTATTTTATCTGCCATTTGGTTAAACGAGACAGCAAGTGTAGACACGGTTGACTTTTTGGTGATTTTAGCTCGCTCATCCAACGCGCCATCACCAAAATTTGTCGCTATAATATTGAGTTTTGATAAGTCTTTCCATAGGGGGGAAACCCATAAAAACATGGCAACAGAAATAATAACGATAAATGTAAGCAGAAGGATTAATATGAATAATGGACTAGCACTCGTTGAGGGTATTTCTTGAGCTTTAACCACTTGAGTCTGACCTGGTAGAAGAAAATAAAAATCAAAACGTTTATCCTTATTTGGCGTCCAAATTATTTCACGTTCTATTAGTTTATCTTTTAATTCCGGTGAAACACCTAGTTCGTCTACATCCAATATAGATAATGTAAAAGAAAACCTACTTCTCATATCATTAAGTTTTTGTAACCACTGGTCTTTATCATCAAGGGAAAATTCTTGCTGAAGTAAATATAAAGTGCCTTTACTGCTTCGATAAATTTTTTCCGTTTCACTACTATCAACATCCATAGTAATAACCCAGGCCGTTTTATCGACACGTTTTACCAATAATTCAGGCTCATCATTAATCAATACAAACTCACCTTCTTTTAATTTATTGTATTCATCTGGACTTTCTTGCCAGTCTTCCAAACTGGTTATTGTTAAACCATAGCCAAAATTATTAGACAGAGACTCAATATCGTTTACCCATTTCCCTTGGTCTAACGCTTTTAATCTTTTAACAATGAGATAAAAGGTTCCTTTATAGGTATCAACATAACGAGTTTTCTCAGCATATTCATTAAAAATAATAATAGGGCTATAAGATGTTGGAACTAATAAAAAAAATAATGGTAAAAACACAACAAGCCATAGTCCTGAGAAGGCTTTAAACATAATAACTCACTTAATTTTGCTGTTTACATAATTGATAGCCTTTACCACGTACTGTTTTAATGATTCTAGGCGTATCAATATCATCTTTAAGTTTTTTACGTAGTCTAGAAATCCGTCTATCCAGAGACCTGTCAATATCATCATATTCATACCCTTTTAACTGCTGCGCCATGGTATCTCTCGATACAAGCTTACCGGGTGTTCTTGCTAAAAGATGCAATAACTCGAACTCAGACGTTGTCAATTCTACTTCAATAGCATCTAACATCACTTTTCTTAATGAAAAATTTATGTTTAAGTTCTCTAACGTAATCACATTAGTGCTTTCACTATCTATTTCAGGTGATGTACTTAACCTATTCTTGGGGATTATTCGACGTAACAATGCTCTTATGCGTGACAATAGTAATCTTGGTTGAACTTGCTTAACAACATAGTCGTCTGCTCCTAATTCTAACCCCATCATCTGATCAATATCATCGTCTAGCGTGGTTTGCATCAGTATCACACCGTCATATTTTGGTCTAACTTGACGGCAAACTTCCATACCACTCTGCCCGGGTAACATTACATCTAATATTACAAGATCAGGTTGTTGCGCAAGAATAACGTTAACGGCTTCATAACCGTCACTCACTACAAATACATCAAATTCATATTTGGCTAGAAAACCTTTAATTAGCTTTGCTAATAATTGGTCATCTTCAACCAAGATTATTTTTTTATTATCAGACAATACTTTTATGTTCCTTAAATTATGGCAATGGAGTTACTGTATTCACATGTTAAAACTATCAAGAACATTATGTTTTCAATAGGTCTTATCATTTTAAATAAAATCAGCTTTGAATTATCCCATCTTTCTCATTTT
>JBLHVV010000187.1:0-3288 GCA_047628755.1 Crocinitomicaceae bacterium
GGCTTAGAAAAGGTGTATGACGGATAGGGATGCTGGTTGTTAATTGAATTCCTGCATTATTAATTCGAAGTTTCTTTTTCTGTCTTCTAAATAGTACATATTCGATACCATCATTAATTCATCTACTTTAAACCTTTGTGCTATGGCCGTTAGTTTTGTTTTTACTTGATCGGGTGTGCCCACGGCTCTTAATGAGTCTCGGCTGCGCATGAAGTCGGCCAATTCTGGTGTTATTGGAAATAGCTGGGCTTCTTGTGGAGTTAGGAATGAGCCACCGGTTCGGCCTGTTATAAACCGATAAAAATTTATATCAAAGGTAACCTGTAAGGCCTTTGCTTGCTCTTCGGTATCAGCGCAAAACACACTGACCGTTAACATACTGTATGGGGTCTTCCAAAGGGCGCTTGGTTGAAAGTTATTTTGATAAAATTCAATGTATTGCTCTTGCGCCTGCGGATTAATAAACGCACCCAAGTTGTATGGTAAGCCTAAACGAGCGGCCAGTTGAGCGCTGTCTGGGCTTGAGCCTAATATCCAAATAGGAATGTCTTCATTTGGTTTGGGGCTTACCATGGGGTCTGTTTGATCTTCCCATAGGTATTCCCCTAGCTTTTTAACTAACTGCGGAAATGCTTCAAACTTTGGTCGGCCGTCTGTGGCCAATGCTCGAGCGGTGTTCATGTCGGCGCCAGGTGCACGACCCACTCCTAGATCTATTCGGTTGGGGTACAAATTAGACAATAATGAAAATACTTCGGCTACTTTATAAGCGCTATAATGAGGAAGCATAATACCGCCAGACCCTAAACGAATGTGGTTGGTGGCGGCTCCTAATGCTGCGATCAATACTTCAGGCACACTGCCAGCAACCGACGGAAAGGCATGATGCTCTGACACCCAAAACCGTTCATAACCCAAGGTTTCGCACCACTTGGCCATTTCGATGGTTTCTTGCAGTGCCAGTGCGCCTTGGTCTCGGCCTCGGGCCATGGACTGATCCAATACTGATAACTTAAATGTCATTACAAGCGTCTCTATTTAAACTATTAGCAGAGTAAGCCTAAACAACCATTGTCTCAATACTGATATTTAGGAATCACCGTTTCAGTTTATGCAAAGTACTAACGTAGTCGCCTACAGGAGCGTAAAGCACAACCTCACTTCCTGTTACAGCCTGCACACTTACGTTAACATTACGTCCATTGTAGTCGGCGACTAGAGGCAATTTTATATCTATGTTGTTGTGGTTAATATAGTCACTTAAACGTGCTCTTTCTCCGTTTAAAAAGCATGTGTCAACGTTAAAGTCTGTAGATGGAAGTGTTATTTTATCGCACTTGCCTTGCTCAAATAAATTCACAATATGCACATTGACCATTTGCCCATCTGGCAATGAAACATGCATTGCTACCGCTTTATCTGTGGCCAGCATTGCACCTGGTCCAAATACCGTTTTAGCTTCTTCTGTGTCAACGTCATTTAAATGAACGCCAGCAATCCAACCCATTAATGGTGGGAAGAACATGTTTTGGTAGTCTGGAGCATTTTGCGCATATTCAGAATGTACCTTAGAGCCCGCAGGTAAAACAGCAATAGTAAAACCATTATCTGGTGCGTCGGCAGCGATTCTTGAAATTGATTGGGGACCATATATGGTGATTCTAGGCTGTGAATTGCCTTAGACTCCTTAGATGGTATTAACAAATATCTTTTCTTTACTTACTTCACCGGCGGTAATCTTTTCTATTGTTGTAGATAAATCTAAGAGTTGACTTTGGATACTAATTTTTTGATGAAATAAACACATTTCTCTTAAATCTATAAATTTAAATTACTACTGCAACATGCTCTACTAACTGAGCTATTTCTTTAGACAAATTAGTTTTAGCACCTGTTCAAGATGGCATTGGTGGCTCTGCTTTGTTAAAAGAGAAGTTGTTGAATATTAAGCGAATTGCATATTCACATAGCTGACTGCTGAACGTTAATTTTTGACACTTCTGAAGACGAAATAGATCTCTGATAAATATATTCGAGGATGATAGCCTAGAAGTGTTCGAGGATCATGGCTTGGGTGCACCCGTTATTTCAAGACAATTACTGTGTTCACTAGTTTGTTTTTATTGGCTTCGGCACGTTCAATAGTTTTAAAAATGACCAATTTAATGCCTAGAAATACCATAAGGTAACCTGCTTAGAAAGCCGAATTATTATTTAACCGCAAGAGAATCATGCGAATAAACGCACTGATTATTTTGGTAATCACAGTTATTATTTCGAAATTCAAACACCCAACCGTGAATTATCCATTATCGCTAAAAGCCTCGTCAACGTTGCAGAAAGCCGATTTTACTTAAATCTCGACTTTGGAATAAGCTATGCAAATGCACTGCAATTCCTGAAAGATACGCCTTCCATAGACGTCATACAATCAAGTGAGTTTTGTTTAGATTCACCCATCATTAAGGTCAACAAAGAACTTGCAGACTATGCCAGCCCTTCGTTTCACTATCACGTCCGCTTTACACCTGCGCCAAAGAATTAACCAAACACATTTTTCAGGACTTTACCTATATCCCAGGTTTGATCAATATTTCAACCCCAATGTCAGAAGTTCTCGCTCATAAAAAAAGGGGTTTCACAAGACTTTTCTCATCTGCAAATTGGTTGCTTACGGGCCATGGGAATACCCACGAAATACGTATCCGGTTACATGGAAACCTTGCCACCGCCAAGCCAAGAAAAATTGGTAGGTGCTGATGCAACCCATGCTTGGCTTGCATACTATTCGCCGCAAGAAAGCTGGATTGAATTTGACCCGACCGATGATGTCCACAGAGGGGTACAGCATATGGGCACAGCCTAGGTAATGGTAACAGGAGGCATATCGATATAAAACTTCAAACTTATCAAGCTCTAGATCAGATTCTGGCAACAAGTTTTAAGATTTAATATTTAATGTTATTAACCAAGGTATTAATTATGTAGTGTGAAATTATCGCTGTTATCATCATAACATTCACAAATTAACAACCCGATGGTGGCGATCATTGTTACTTGATCTACTTTAGAGATATAGGAGTTAATGCTATGAGGTATCTGCAATAAAAAATAATTTGGAAAAGTTAAATTTGAATATAACTTCAATAACAATTCTAATCGAATAGATTATAAACTAATACTTGAATCAAAAAATCAAGATCAATTGGCTTAGCAGTATGAGTTAATCCCTTCAACTTGATACTTGAATATATCGTCTGAAATTAAATTTTCTGTGAGTGCAATAAT
>JBLHVV010000188.1:0-3224 GCA_047628755.1 Crocinitomicaceae bacterium
GAAGCAGCATGACTGATTACGTCATAATAACAGGTGCCAGCAAAGGTCTAGGTTTAGCCATCAGCCAACAAGCAGCTGCCAACGGGTATGCAGTGATTGCCATTGCACGGCAACTTTCAGAGCCCTTAAGAGCTCTGCAGCAAGCGTATCCAGAGCTCGTTACTTTTCACGCCGCTGATTTAGCTTACTTGGATAAAATACCCGAGTTGTGCAAGCAACTCATCAAACAATATGGACGCCCTTACGCCTTGATTAATAACGCTGCCGCCGGTCATGATGGCGTGCTGGCCACTATGCCTAATTCAAGCATTGACCATTTAATGCGCTTAAATATTCAAGCGCCTATTTTGTTGAGTAAATATTTGGTGCGTTCGATGTTACTGAATCGAAAAGGCCGTATCATCAATATCTCTTCTATTATTGCCAAAACAGGTTTTAATGGCCTCAGTGTGTATGCCGCCAGTAAGGCAGCATTAGAAGGGTTTAGTAAATCTTTAGCCCGTGAAGTGGGTAAAGCAGGCATAACCGTTAATTGTGTCGCCCCTGGCTATATGCAAACCGACATGACCAGCAGCTTACTAGGCGATAAGTTGGAAAGTATTAAAAGGCGCAGCCCGTTAGGAAAGCTAGCTACCGTGGACGATGCGGCAGCAATGGTGATATATTTGCTCAGTGAACGAGCATCGGCTATTACTGGTACTGTATTGACAGTGGATGCCGGAAGTACGGCATAATTATTGGTTAATAAATAATGACACAACAAAAAATAATATAACAACTTAAAAGTTTAGCCGCCAATGCCTCAGGGTTAGTGGTTATATGGCTTGACGGCTCAAGAGCAAGAAATACGGCACACCCTAAAAGTAATTATGATTTAGCCGTGGCTTTTGATAAGCCTTTGCAGGATGTGTTGGATAATCGACTCAGACCTGAAGTGTGTTGGCCATTAAGTGGTAAGAAATGTTAGATGTACCTGTCTAGTGGTAAAGCGTCGACCATTACTTTTATTGCCATGATGGTATATACGGATAGCACCGCTTAATTCCATATGACTCAAGCTGTCGGCTGTTAGGCCGATATATTTAATTGTTGAAGTGATTTTAATGGAAATTAATTGATGAATAACAATGAAGCTAGCTAAAATAATTGATTTTGACATTTTAGGTGATGCACGAGGGAGTTTGATTTCCCTTGAACAGTATAAAAATATTCCTTTTGTTGTGCTGCGGGTTTATTACATTTTTGACACAAAAAAAGGTGTTTCAAGAGGGTTTCATGCTCATAGGCACTTAGAACAAGTTGTTGTATGCGTTAAAGGCAGTTGCCGATTTATTTTAGATAATGGTGAAATGAAAGAAGAGCTATTATTAAATTCACCACAACAAGGTTTGTATATTGCCCATAACTTGTGGCGTGAAATGCATGATTTTAGCGAAGATTGTGTGTTGCTGGTTTTAGCTAGTGATTATTATAATGAAGGTGATTACATTCGGGATTATGATGATTTTTGTCTAGGGTTAGTAAATGAATAGCCTTAAATTAAACCAAACTCGATTGCGTTTTGTAGAAGTGTCGGATGCGAGTTTTATTTTAAGCCTGCGTTTAAACAAAAAATATAATCGTTATCTTTCTGAGGTAAGTTCTGATATTAAATTACAGAAGAAATGGATTGAAACATATAAGGTGAAGGAGAATAATAAAGAAGAGTTCTACTTTATTATTGAAAGTCTTGATGAAACCCCTTGTGGGACAGTCCGTATTTATGATTTAAAAAACGATTCTTTCTGTTGGGGAAGTTGGATTTTGAATGAATATAAATCACGGTACTCTGCTATTGAGAGTGCTTTACTAGTTTATCAATTCGGCTTTGATACTCTAAATTTTGAAAAGTCTCATTTTGATGTTATGAAAGAAAATAAGTCAGTAATTTCGTTCCACAAGAAAATGGGGGCGATTCAGGTAGGTGAAAGTCGTGATAGCTACTCATATCATATTTATAAAAATTCAGTTGAAACATTCAAACAAAGGGTCAAGAAAATAATAGAATGATCCCATTTTTGGACTTGAAAAGCGTTAACCAACAGTATCATCAAGAGCTAAAAGATGCATGCGCACGTGTTATTGATTCTGGTTGGTATATTCTGGGTGAGGAGCTAAACCTTTTTGAACAAGAGTTTTCTTCCTATTGCGGCACTCGACATACTATAGGTGTGGCGAGTGGATTGGATGCATTAACATTAGTGTTTAGGGCATGGATAGAGCTTGGAAAACTAAAAGTAGGCGACGAAGTGATTGTTCAAGCCAACACTTATGTTGCCTCTATATTTGCCATTACTGAAAATAATCTAGTGCCCATATTGGTTGAGCCAGACCCTTACAATTATAATCTAGACCCCGTTAAGATAAGGTCTGCAATTACCTCAAAAACAAAAGCGATACTGCCAGTACATCTTTATGGGCAGCTTTCTTCTATGCCAGAAATATTAGCAATAGCGCAAGAATTTGATCTATTGGTATTAGAAGATTGTGCACAGGCTCACGGTGCAGAAATTAATGGTAGGCGTTCTGGTCACTGGGGGGACGCTGCAGGCTTTAGCTTTTATCCTGGTAAAAATTTAGGTGCCTTGGGTGATGCTGGGGCGATTGTGACTGATGACGATGAGTTAGCAAACGTATTGTCGGCATTACGAAATTATGGATCCCATAGAAAATATGAGAATGTTTATCAAGGGGTAAATAGCCGTCTTGATGAAATTCAAGCTGCGATGCTAAGAGTGAAATTAAAACATTTACCCATCGAAACAGCTTGTCGTCAAAAAATTGCAGCTCGTTATTTGTCGGGGATCAACAATCCTAAAATTCAATTACCACTAAATAAATTCCCTTTAAGCCATGTTTGGCATCTATTCGTTGTGCAATGTGAGAATCGTTCGATGTTACAAGGATATTTGCATGATGCTGGGATCCAAACGTTGATTCATTACCCGGTACCTCCTCATAAGCAACCGGCATATCCAAATTGGCATCATTTATCATTGCCGATTACGGAGCAGCTTCACCAGCAAGTGCTGTCAATACCAATAGGATCGAACATGAATGATATTGCTGTAGAACACATTATTAAAACTACCAATCAATTTATTGCTAAATCGTAAATAGGCTAATAATCGTTTTTTTGGAGACTGAGATACATCAAAAGGTAATTTACTGTTAAATCACAGGTG
>JBLHVV010000189.1:0-3215 GCA_047628755.1 Crocinitomicaceae bacterium
TACAAGGTGCCGTTTCAAGCTCTGAAGAATCAAGTAAACGTTTAAAAGCCCATGGCATTGAAGTATTTGATCTAAACGATGTTGATGTTTTAGACGTTTATGTTGATGGCGCAGATGAAATAACTAAGTATATGAGCATGATCAAAGGTGGCGGAGCGGCGTTAACCCGTGAAAAAATTGTTGCCGCCGTTGCCAAAAAATTTATCTGTATTGCTGATGATTCCAAACAAGTTGAACTATTAGGTCACTTCCCATTACCTGTTGAAGTCATCCCTATGGCGCGTAGTTATGTTGCCCGTGAGCTAGTAAAACTCGGTGGTGATCCTGAATACCGTCAAGGCGTGGTTACAGATAATGGTAATGTTATCATTGATGTTCACAACTTATCTATTATCGATCCTAAAAAATTAGAAGCCGATATTAACGCCATTGTTGGCGTAGTAACTAATGGTTTGTTTGCGCAGCGAGGCGCCGATATTTTGATTTTAGGGACAAAATCTGGTGTCTCCATAATTAAATAATAGCCATTTAATTATGGGTTAGGTGACCCTTTAAAAATCACATAACTAGTTTGAATTGGTATAACAATCAAATTGAATTAAAAAACATAGACCTGCATAACTTTATTTAGCAAGGTGGCTTTTTTTTATCCATCGAGACTAAATAAGTACTTTAGAGTCTATACACTATATGCTATCTTATTTTAATTATAGATATCTAGCCATCTAAACACATTTTTAATTTGTGCTGAAATATGGCCAAGATTAGCGTATTAAAAATATATAAGTGTTAACTTAACAAGCGAAGCGACCCCTTATGACTACAAGTAAAAATTCATTAGCAAAAGACAAAATTAAAATTTTATTACTTGAAGGTGTACATAAAAGTGCCCTTGAAGAGCTTACAGCAAAAGGATACTCGAATATCGAGTATATTAAGACCTCACTCAATGAGGCCGATTTAATTGAAAAAATTGCCAATGCACACTTTATTGGTATCCGCTCGCGTACTCAATTAACTGCTGAAGTATTAAGCCATGCAAAGAAATTAGTGGCTATCGGTTGTTTCTGTATTGGCACCAATCAAGTAGATACTATTGCAGCACAAGAATTAGGTATTCCTGTTTTTAATGCCCCCTTTTCAAATACTCGTTCAGTTGCAGAACTAGTGCTAGGTGAAACCTTATTACTACTCCGCGGTATTCCTGAAAAAAGCGCTAAAGCACATCGTGGCGAATGGCTAAAATCAGCAGTAGGCTCATTCGAAGCTCGCGGTAAAACTTTAGGTATTATTGGTTACGGTCACATTGGTACTCAGCTTGGTATTTTGGCTGAAACGTTAGGGATGCGTGTACGTTTTTACGATATTGAAACAAAGCTTCCTCTAGGCAATGCCAGTCAATCAGCCTCATTGAATACCTTACTTGCCGAATCTGATGTAGTGAGTTTGCATGTACCAGAAACACCGCAAACACAGTATATGATTGGTTCAGCTCAATTTGAGGCAATGAGACTTGGGGCAGTATTTATTAATGCTTCTCGTGGCACCGTTGTGGACATTGATGCGTTAGCACAAGCATTATCTCAGAAAAAACTAGCAGGTGCTGCCATTGACGTATTTCCTGTTGAACCCAAAGGCAATGATGATGAGTTTGTATCACCGTTACGTGGCTTTGATAATGTTATTTTAACACCACATATTGGCGGTAGTACTAAAGAAGCCCAAGAAAATATTGGTTTAGAAGTTGCGAGTAAATTAGCCAAATATTCTGACAATGGCTCAAGTTTATCGGCGGTTAATTTCCCTGAAGTATCATTACCTGAGCACGTGAATGCTAGTCGATTACTACATATTCATTACAACCAACCCGGTGTGTTAACACAAATTAACCAAGCGTTTGCTGAACATGGTATTAATATCGCGGCTCAGTATTTACAAACTGATAATAAAATTGGTTATGTAGTTATTGATATTGAATCTGCTGACAGTGCCCAAGCACTTAAAGCATTAAAAGCGATTGACGGTACTATTCGCGCAAGAATATTGCATTAAGAATGATATTAATAGCTTAGTTATATCTAATCTATTACTCGTTATTATATAAAAAAGAGATCTTATGATCTCTTTTTTTATGACCAGTTGACCATCACACGTATTATTTTTCACTGATGAACAATAATGCTGAATTTCCTTTCAGCTGTAGGGTCTGCTTAAAGGAAACGATAGTGGACTGGCCTAAGCTAATTATATTTTAATTGTTTTCTTATTAATATCATACTCTCGCAATTTATTAGCAATAGCGGTATGGCTTAAGCCAAGCTTTTTAGCTAATTGCCGAGTACTTGGATAAGCAGGATAAAGCTTACGGAGTAAATCAGCTTCGAAACTTTTAACCGCCCCATCTAAAGTCCCTTCAAACTCTTGCTCTAAATAACCATGTTCACGGGTATAGGCAGGAAGCTGTAAATTTTCGATTTCAATTTCATTCCCCTCAAGCAATGAAGCAGATCTTGTTAGTACATTTTCTAATTGTCTAACATTTCCTGGCCAAGGGTAATGTTCAATAAATTCACAACATTCAGGTGTCAATTTTAGATTTGTTCTACCTATTTGGTGTCCTGCATGAACCATGAAAAATTCAGTTAAGGGTAAAATATCACTTCGACGTTCTCTTAGTGGCGGAATATTCAAGCCAAATACATTCAAACGATAATAGAGATCTTCTCTAAATTCACCGAGAGAAACTAAGTTAAGTAAATCTTTGTTTGTAGAACTGATAATTCGTACATTTACTGTAACCTCTTGCTCAGAATCAACTCGTCTAAAGCTGCCATTTTGAATGACACGCAAAAGCTTACTTTGCAATTTAGTCGACATTTCGCCCACTTCATCAAGAAAAACACTGCCTCCATCAGCAAGCTCAAAAATACCACGCTTTCTTTCTTCATGGTCTTTTTCACCGACACCAAATAATTCTGATTCTGCAACATCGTCAGGTAAAGCCGCACAATTAAGCGTCATAAAGGGCTGTTCTGCTCGTTCACTTGCCGCATGACATGCCCGAGCTAGGAGTTCTTTCCCTGTACCCGTTTCACCTATAATCAAAATAGATGCGTCAAGTTGAGACATACGTTTAGCTTCACGAATCACTTTACGCATACCGCTACTGCTAGCTTGTATACCTGAAAAAGTATTTTCATTAGGCTCTTTAAACG
>JBLHVV010000190.1:0-3170 GCA_047628755.1 Crocinitomicaceae bacterium
TATGTTTTTAAACAATTAATCTTATATATACATATACCAGTAAGACAACGAAAAATCGTCATCAACGAAAAATCGTTGATATTTCAACGAGAAATCGTTGCCTAGCCTGATGATTGAATATAATCTAGTGTCTAAAATGGAGTCGAAAGAAGAACCATGAATCACTTATTTATGAACGCGCCTACGGCATTATTATTGATCGACCCAATTAACAATCTAATCGTCAAAGCAAATAAAAAAGCAGCAAAGCTTCTTGAGTTGCAGCAGACAGACTTTGCTGCTTTTACAGTGACTCAATTTTTTCCAGAATGTTTAGGTAAATTGTTAAATTTCACACTGCAAGTACTAGAGCAAAGATACGCGTGGTCCAATGATTTAAGCATTATGGTTTCAAATAAAGTTACTCGTGTAGAGATTAACGCTGAGGTTGTGGAGGGAAATATCTTACTTAGCCTTGAAGACAGCACGGTTACTTTTGCTCGACACCAGCAATCAATAATGGAAACTAACTATCAATCTGGTATGTTCCATTGGACTAAAAATGAAACGGCCTTTGAAGAAATAGAGCGACAAAATCAACTATTATTAACTGCCGTTGGTGATGGAATTTATGGAGTAGACGTCCACGGCAATACTACATTTGTTAATATAGCTGCAGAGGCTATTTTAGGCTGGAAAAGATCAGAACTGTCCGGCAGAAACATACACGAGGTTATTCACCATTCCCATCCTGATGGCAGCCATTACCATGATCATCAGTGCCCTATTTATGCAGCATTTAATGATGGTGAAATTCACAGTGTGGACGACGAAGTATTTTGGTCAAAAACAAACGAACCCATTCCTGTGGAATATACCAGCACACCTGTAACAGAAAACGGTTTATTAATTGGCGCTGTTGTAATTTTTAGAGATATTACTGAACGTAAGCGCACAGAAGAAAAACTATTAAATGCTTTAGAACAAGTAGACGCACTTAAACGACGTCTTGAAATGGAAAATGCATATTTAATAGAAGAGATAACTGCAGACTTTAACCATCATCAAATTATTGGCCAAAGTGCCAACGTTAAATATATGGTGGAACAAATAGAATTAGTAGGTCCCACCGACGCTAATGTTTTAATAATGGGTGAGTCAGGTACAGGAAAAGAGCTGATTGCACGCGCTATTCACGAAGTTAGCCAGCGTAAATCTAGGCCATTGATTCGAGTGAATTGTGCGGCTATTCCAGTTGAACTATTTGAAAGTGAATTTTTTGGTCATGTGAAAGGAGCATTTTCAGGCGCTACTTCAGATCGACTAGGGCGCTTTGAACTCGCTGACGGGGCTACCATATTTTTAGACGAAGTGGGTGAGATACCGCTTCAATTACAAGGCAAGCTATTAAGAGTATTACAAGAACAACAATTTGAACGGGTTGGCGAATCTGCCACCAGAGACGTAAATGTGAGAGTAATAGCCGCCACCAATAAAGATTTAAAAAAATTAGTTGAACAAAATAAGTTTCGAGAAGATTTATATTTCAGACTCAATGTATTCCCCCTTTACTCGCCACCGTTACGTGAACGCATCGATGATTTGCCATTATTGGTGAAGCACTTTGTACATAAGATTTGCTTACGCTTTAATCAACCACAACATAAAATATCATTAGCGCAAATGCAATACTTAGAAAATTATGCGTGGCCGGGAAATATTCGTGAGCTTGAAAATATTATTGAGCGACAAGTTATTTTAGCTAAAAAAGATAAGCTTAACTTTGAATTTTTAGAAAAAGAAATAAATATGAATACCCTTCCCACTAATCAACCTATAAAAACAGATCTAATGAGTGCAATGCAGCATAAGCAATTAGAAAAAATAAATTTAGAGAATGCATTGAAACATTGCAAAGGTAAAATTTATGGAGATACCGGGGCGGCAGAATTGCTGGGGTTAAAACCTACAACATTCGCCTCTAAGCTAAAAAAGTATGGTATCGATCGGCAGATATTTATCTAGATAATTTTATACTGTCATCTGGCTTTCAATATTCTGATGGCTTTTAAATTGTGTTAGTTCTTTACAAATTATGGGTCAATTGAGTACTATGATAAAAAAGGATATTCAAAATGAACTCATTAAAAATATTAACCACTGCTGCGCTTTTAGCATGCACAGTGTCTGCTCAAGCGAAAACAACTCACAATATAAGTTTGGTCAGTGACTATATCTATCGTGGTATTAGCCAGACTGATAATAGCCCAGCTATTCAGGCTGGATCTGTCTATAAAAATGGTAATGCTTACGCCAGTGTTTGGTTTAGTAATGTAGACGTTGACAGTGGTTCAGAGGGTCTGCCTGTAGAGATGGATGTAAAATTTGGCTATAACAATCAATTTGAAGGCTTTAATTTAGATACTAGTGTTATTACATACAACTACCTTAATGACAGCACACCAGATCGTACTGAGTTTCGATTTGCAACATCCATTAGTAAAGAAATTGAAATAGCTATTCACCGTGAAGTAAAAACTAAGTACTGGTACCCAGAAGTCATCTTTGAAAAGTATCTAGCTAATCGCTTATATTTTGATGCTGCTATAGGTTATTGGAACCCAGATAGTGGCAGTGATGACGCACTGACTTTCCGAGCTGAAATTGCCCGTGACTTCCCAGAGTTTAAACATGTGGATATTTTTGTAGGTGTTAGTCATATCACAGATAAAACCCCTTTTGGCTACAATACGGACAGTGATGATGACGACACATTATTTATTGTTGGTATTCGTAAGAATTTCTAAATTTAAGTCGAATGCTTAAAAGGATGGTTCGCCATCCTTTTCTTATGTAACAAAGTTATTTTTTATTATTTTTGAAAAAAGTACATCTTTTAAATCCTAGACATTTTTAGTTAACATTGAATTCGAATAACTTATTGAATGTGGGCGCAGTCAGTGACATTCGTTTTACTAAGGCGGTGATCAAAACTATTGATTTTATTAAGCTATCCTCTTTCAATAAGAGACTGACGGTTTAATTATCTCTTTGTATATTCCTTTATTTTTATAATAGCTTGCTAAACCGTAAAATAGAGTTCTCTCTAGCAATTTACCTGCCATAGATCGTTTAAAATTGGCTTTAGAAATTAACAATTTCAAGTGTCTGAATAATTTAATTATACTAAA